>CAZYDL010000373.1:0-3227 GCA_964646305.1 uncultured Desulfobacula sp.
TCTTCAAGTTTTCTGGCAATATCCAGCAAAGGGTCTTTTTTTCTGGTTTTTGACAGAAGAATATCAACCATTTTTTTCATGATTTTTGCTCTGGGGTCATAGGTTTTATAAACCCTGTGTCCAAATCCCATAAGCCTGAAAGAGTCTTTTTTATCCTTTGCTCTTGTAATGCACTCTTGAATTGTTAATCCATTTTTTAGAATTTGTTCAAGCATGTTGATTACAGCCTGGTTTGCTCCGCCATGTAAAGGTCCCCAGAGTGCTGAGATTCCAGCAGATATTGCTGCATAAATATTGACCTGACCGCTTCCCACAACTCTTACAGCAGTTGTGGAGCAGTTCTGCTCATGATCAGCATGGAGAATCCAGAAGAGATTTAATGCATCGATCATGTCATCATCTACATGATAGGGAATCACGGCATTGTCAAACATCATGTTGAGAAAATTAGCACAATAACAGAGGTCAGGCCTTGGATAGACAACCCTCGCTCCCTGTGAAATTCTGTATGCCATTGCAGCCATGGTCCTGATTTTTGAAATGAGACGAAGATAGGTTTTATTCATATCTTCATCTATATCTATAAGTTCAGGGTAAAAGCTTCTCATTGCATTTATCATGGCAGAAAGGATACCCATGGGATGGGATTTTGAAGGATAATTTTGATAAAATCCTTTCATGTTTTCATGGAGAAGAGAAAAGTCGTTTAAATATACACTGGTTTTGGTTAGTTCATCCCGGGTGGGCAGCTTGCCTGCGATTAATAAAAAAGCTGTCTCCACAAAACTTGAATGTTGGGCAAGCTGCTCAATGGGGATACCACGATATCGTAAGATTCCCTCTTCCCCATTCATATATGTAATTGTGCTTCTGCAGGTTCCGGTATTTCCAAATCCCGGATCAAATGTGATGTATCCTGTTTCCTGTCTTAAGCTTCTGATATCAATGGCTTTTTCTCCTTCAGAGCCTTCAATAACAGGGAGAGTCAGTTCTTTACCGTCAATTATAAGTTTTGCATACTCTTTCAAAAAAATCTCCTTACCTTGTCTCTCCTGGTACTGTATAGGTTTTACATGATCCGCCTGAACATTCTCTCTCCTGGGTTTGAACTCCCTTTGCCTGTCCAGCGCCAGAGCTTCCCATATTAAAATTGGTCTTTGAGACCACTCTTTCAAACTCTTTGGAATCACATTCAGGGCAGCTTACAATATTATCATCATCTGAAGCCATTACAATAACTTCAAAAAATTCTTCACATTTTGAGCATTTAAATTCATATATCGGCATAATTATTTCCTATTTTAATAAAGGTCTTTTTTACTACCTGTTCCAGGTTGTTTGCCCTAAGTTCCCTTAAAGAAAAACACCCTTTAGCTGGAGATTGTAACAAATTAATTGCTATGGAGATTAATCATAATATGGCGTATTGTCAAGGTTATGCTTGTTCAAGCAGCTCTCTGGCATGACTTAGAGTTGCTTTTGTGATATCTTTGCCACCTATCATTCTGGCGATTTCTTCAACTCTCAGATCAGGCGTATCCAGAGGGTCAATAGTTGTAAAGGTTCTCTCTTTAATAAACTCTTTGGATATTCTGAACTGGTTTACAGCATATTTTGCAATCTGTGCCAGGTGAGTAATGCAGATGACCTGATGTTTTTGAGACAATAGTTTCAGCTTTAATCCTACTTTTTCAGAAGTAGCTCCCCCAATACCTGCATCTACTTCATCAAATATCAGGGTTTCCAGAGAATTGTTTTTTGACAATACTACTTTTAATGCCAGTACAATTCTTGAGAGTTCTCCGCCTGAAGCAATCTTGACAAGTGGCTTTAAAGCTTCACCTGGATTTGGGCTCAGAAGAAAGTTAACCCTGTCCACTCCATCCGGTCCTATTTTTTTCTGGTCTGATGTTGCAATATCCTTAATATCATTTGTGGTTTGAGTATCAAAGGCAACCTTAAATTGAGCTTTCTCCATTTCAAGAGCATGAAATTCTTCTTTAACAAGTTTCGATAGTCTGTCTCCTGCTGTTTTTCGTAATCTTGACAATTTTTTGGCTTTTTGCTCAATTTGATTTTGAAATTTCAGGATATTATTTTTAAGGGTTTTGATCTGCACTTTTAACTCAGCAGTACTGGAAATTTTTTTGTCCATGGCTTCATACTCTGTAAACAAAGCTTTAAGGCTGCCGCCATATTTTCTTTTCAATCTTGCAATCAAATCCAATCGTTCATCAGTCTGTTCAAGGGAGACAGGATCAAGATCAATGCAAGAAGAAAAATCCCTTAATCCCTGGGTAATGTCCTGTAACTCAAACAGGGTTGAAGAGAGCTGCTGGGCAATTTGCTCAAGCCCTTTTTCAGTCACACCCAACTTTTCAAGAGAGTTTCTTAAAGAAGATAATTTTTCAATAACAGAGCCTTCTTTGTCATGGATATCATGAATACCTGCATTGACTGCTTCAAATGTTTTTGAGGCATTTAAAAGGCTGTTACGCTTTTGTTCAAGTTTTTCATCTTCATTGGGAAGAATGGCTGCATCACTGATTTCATCCATCTGGAATTGTAAAAAATCCTGCTCTTTTTTCTGATGCTCCAAAGTTTGTGTCAGCTCTTTAACTTGATTTTTCAGAGGAATAATTTTCTGGTACAGAGTTCTGACTTCATTTTTAAGATTAATTGTCTCTGCAAACTCATCAAGAACAGCAAGATGATTTTCCTCTTTTAAAAGGCCCTGGTGGGCATGCTGGCTTGAAATTCCAGCAAGATTATATGTTACATTCTTTAAAAGTTCCAGGGTTGATAGTCTTGAGTTTATAAATATACGGCTTCTGCCTGAAGATGTAATTATTCTGCGGATAATCAGGCCGTCGGAATTCTCAATTCCCTGGTCCTTCAGCACTATTCCAGCATGGGAATTTCTATCAATTTCAAAAAAAGCTTCAAGCTCTGCACTTTCGCAGCCGGATCTCACAAGATCTGCCGAAGCTCTTGAACCAAGCAGAAGATTGACTGCCTCCAGAATTATTGATTTTCCTGTTCCGGTTTCTCCCGTTAATACAGAGAACCCCTCTTTAAATGTGATCTGTATATCATCTATGATTGCAAAGTTTTTTATGTTCAGCGTGCTTAACATAAAGCCTCCTTGCAAATAAAAACAATGAATACAGCCAGGTAGCCATCATGGCAGCGACAAGCCTTGGAATCCACAGCCAGAACAGAGGCAG
>CAZYDL010000374.1:0-3191 GCA_964646305.1 uncultured Desulfobacula sp.
TACTTATCCTTTTTTAAGGTAGTAGCAATTTCTATATATGGCAACCATCTTAATTGTTCATACCTGAAATAAAGAGTCATTGATTTATCTATTATTACAGATGGTTATAGAATACTGTCTCATAAATATTAAGGCTGTATTTCAAGTTTGAGACAATTGTATATTGTTACTTTATATAAATTTTCCAAGAGAATTCTCAATGGATTCAGGAGTAAAAGGTTTTTTTATCAGATCATGAATTCCTGCCTGTTTTGCTTTGATGATAATTTCCTTGTCTCCGTGAGCTGTGATAAGTATTTTTACAGGTTTGGTATGGGATTTGAGTAAGGTTGAAGCCTTGGATATTTTGTTTAGCTTTTTAAAAAAATCAATGCCATTCATTCCAGGAAGCATGTAATCAACAATAAAGATATTATATTTTTTTTTTCCAAGTAAACTCAAGGCTTCCTCAGCTGTTTCAAGAGTTAGAATACTACACCCCTCATTTTGGAAGAAGATTGACATTGAATCTCTTATCCATTCATCATCATCAATCAAAAGGGTTTTTAATTTTCTTAATTTTTTAAACAGATTCATATTGCTTGATTACCTGATATTTGTTTTTCGCCCTTGCTTTTATTGAAGCAGAGGGCGAAGTTTATGAATTATTATTTTTGTTGATCTTTAAGAATCTCTCTTGGTGTTTTTGTCTGAAGTTTTATCATTTCATCGATTCTTTCTGCATCAAGGTCTTTCCTGTTCATCAGCATTTTTTTATACGCACTTCTCAAGATATCAAGAAGCTCATCAAGCTCGCAGGGTTTTTGCAAAAATGAATATGCTCCACTTTTTGTGCATTCTACAGCAGAATCAATAGTTCCATGTCCTGTCAGAATTACAATTTCCATCCATTTATGTTCTTTTTTAAGAGCTTTTAAAGTTTCTTCACCATCCATTCCCGGCATTTTTAAATCAACAAGTGCAATATCAAGAGCATTTTTCTTAGCTGCTTCTATAGCTTTTTCTCCTCTGGTAACTGCAATGACATTAAAATTTCTGACTTCCAGACTTTTAGTAATTGAATTTAAAAAATCTATTTCATCATCAACTATTAATAAGTTTATTTTTTCCATGATTTGTCTCCTTTTTATAAAAAGTTATTAATTTTTTTAAGCATAGTATCGATTTCTTTGCCAAGTTTAGCTCTATAATAAGCAACACGATTATTGTTGGTCATAATCATATCTATCTGTCGAGTGTGCAGACTGAGATAACCCAATATCATCAGTCGGGTTTTCAGGTATTCCATGTCATACCCATCAATACGAGCCATCAGATTATCTTCTGTCACTTCAACAGTAAAATCATAGGTTTCAAGTATATCTTTTATAAATTGGACTCTTTTCAGCCTTCTCTCAAAATCAGCTGCTCCTCCTTTGAACTGAAAACTGATATAGTTTTCAGAAGTACGCTCACTTACAAGGGATTCCATAGTAGAAAAATGATACCCCAGCCTGGAATTGAGGCTGCAATAATTTTTTGAAATCATAAAATAATTTCTATCAGCATATTTTGAACGTATCCCCGGGACTAAAGAAGGGTCCATTGTAGATTGAAACATTACTGACATGAGTCCTTTGCTGTCTACAGGTGGAGGTCCATCCCAGGGGACTGCTATGAAGCCCTGCCAGAATGCAAGCATAGGTTCTGAACATATATTTTCAAGGCGAACATATTTGCCTGTTATTTGTTTGTTAAATCCGTCATCTAGATTCAGAATCCACCAGTTTAATGGTGCATTAAAGTGAAGCTGTTTACTTGAATGTTCGGGAAAGTCATTGTCTTTCCCAAAATTAAACATTTCATGAACAGATTTTTCATGGATAAATCTGGTGATATCGTGAAAGGTTTTACAGGAAGAAGGCTTGAAATCATTGGAATCCGGATCAAGAAGGTTCAAAGGTATAATAAGGTCAGAGGATTCCTCAAGCATTTTAAAAACAGTACTTCCTTTCATGAGGTTCTTTTTTGCCTTTTTTTCTCTTTTAAGTATGGATTCTTTTTTACCTTTATATATTGAACAGGTTTCAGCATCCAAAGTTACAATATCACCATGAACCAATTTATCCATTGCTCCATTAAGGTTCATAATTGCAGGGACAGAAAATTCTCGTGCAACATTGGCAAGATGCCCTGCAAAGCCGCCATGCTCAGAAATCACTGCAGCAGCTCTGTTCAAGAGTGGCGTCCATCTTGGGCGGGCATGTTCTACCACAAGAATTGCATTTTCAGGAAACACAAGAATGTCAGCATCTCTGGTTGCAAGATAAAGATGCCCATAAGCACTTCCCGGGCTTGCAGTTATGCCTCCTTTTATTATTAGATCTCCTTGATCATCCTCAAGTGCAAATTCTGTTCTGTCGGTTTTTGAAAGTTCAATCTGCTGCAAGGGGCGACATTGGAGAATATATATTGTGCCACCTTCAGTTAATGCCCATTCGATATCCTGGGGGATTTCATAGTAATTTTCAATTTTTATTGAAATATCTATTAGCTGAAAGATCGCTTTTGTATCAATTGAAGCAACCTTCTGTTTTTCTTTTGGAATTGCTACACTTTCTATGCCTTCGTTTTCTGAACAGATGAATTTTATTTTTTTTGTGCCTATCTCCTGTTTTTTAATTTCAAAAGATTTGTTTTGTCCTCGTGAGACTATTATCAGATCGAATGAATCACTGCCGTCCACAACAAGTTTAGGTAATCCCCATGCTGAATTTATAAATATTGAATTATCTTCTGTATCAACAGGGTTACGTGTATAAACAACTCCTCCGGCAACAGAGTCAATCATTTCCATGCATCCTGTACAAATGGATATATCTTCATCTCTGAATCCTTTATTGAGTCTGTATGTCATTGCCTGGACACTGTATTTGCTTGAAATAACTTCTTTATAAATATTAGTATAGTTTTCTCTGTCCACATTGAGTTCACTTCGGTATTGTCCTGCAAAAGAGCTTTCCAGGCTGTCTTCGCAAAGAGCACTGCTTCTTATTGCAAGGGGGGTCTTTTTTTGATTTCTTTTTTCAAGTTCTCCCCATTCTTTAGACACAGCCTGATCAAGTTCTTCAAACATTTTTGCATTAACAATTTTATGTTGTATTTCAGCGCTTATGATATCAAGTTGTTTAAGCTTGTCAGCTCCTGAGGCA
>CAZYDL010000375.1:0-3167 GCA_964646305.1 uncultured Desulfobacula sp.
GGCTGAAGGTGCACGCCTGGAAAGCGTGTGTATCCTAACCGGGTACCGAGGGTTCGAATCCCTCCTTCTCCGCCATTAATATAACCGACAGGCTGTCAACTATCTAAAAAAATGTCATACCAAGTATTAGCATTAAAATACAGGCCCCAGACTTTTGATGAAGTTGTGGGCCAGAATCATGTCACAGACACTATCTGCAATGCTATCTCTCTGGACAGGGTTGCCCATGCTATTCTTTTTACAGGCCCGAGAGGTACAGGCAAGACAACCATTGCAAGAATTCTTGCAAAGGCCATGAATTGTCAGAATGGCCCTATCCCGCAGCCTTGTAACAATTGTAAAATCTGCAAAAATATCATGGAAGGACATTGCACCGACGTATTTGAAATTGACGGGGCCTCCAATAACAGTGTTGACCAGATAAGAGATTTAAGACAAAACGTCACATATATGCCTTCCTCGGCAAAATATAAGATATATATCATTGATGAAGTCCATATGCTTTCCACTGCTGCATTTAATGCTCTGCTCAAAACCCTTGAAGAGCCTCCCGAGCATGTGATGTTTATTTTTGCCACAACAGAAGCACATAAAATCCCTGCAACTATTTTATCAAGATGCCAGAGACATGATTTAAGCAGAATCCAGTTAACAGCAATTTCAGACCATTTGCACAAACTTTGCACAAAGGAAGGCTACACAATTGAAAAACAGAGCCTTGATCTCATAGCCCAGGAGGCTGATGGTTCCATAAGAGATGGATTAAGTCTTCTTGACAGACTACTCTCCTCAGCCAGTACAAAGGAGATAAAACCTGAAAGTGTGCTCACTGGACTTGGAATCCAGGATCAGCAAATCATGCATGATATCTCTGCTGCAATTTTCAATCAAAACGGTACTCAAATTATTGATATTATAGAAAAAGTAAATAATTCAGGCATTGATCTGAAAAAATTCTACTCTGATATAATTCAACACTTTAGAAACCATAATATCATTAAGCTGTGCGGTAAAGATACTCCAGCTGCCAACATCACTGATCTGGAAAAAGAGAAAATTATACAGGTTGCTGACCAGCTGTCAAGTGGTTTTATAAATACGATTTTACACATTCTTCTTGATGAAGAATCCATTGTAAAACACTCTTCACATACAAAAATTGCAATTGAAATGATACTTTTAAAACTTCTCCAGATAAACCCCGGCGCTCAAATAGATAAGATCATTAAAAAACTTGATATGCTGTCAAAACTTATGGATTCAAAGGTGGCACAAACCACCCATGAATCTGAGCCTGCAAGCAGTTTAGCTACTAATAAAAAACCTTATAATTACAATGAGAATAATTATAGTGAAGAAAACAGCAGTCAAACCGTAAGGGAGCCAGCTCCTAAACATCCTCAATATCAAAGTTCACCTGATATTGCAGCAATTAAAGAAATTGATCCAGAAAAAAAAACATGGACAGGCTTTCTAAATAAAATTGAAAAAAAATTCCCTGTTATATTTACCCTGCTGTCAAAGGGTGTAAAAAAAGAAAAAAATGATAAAGAAATTATTATTGAATTAAGCAATTGTTCAAAGTTTGAAACTAATAGAATTAAAAGTAAAAAAAACGAACTTCAAACCATATGCAAAGAATTGCTTGGGAAAAACCTGGCAATTAACATAGTTTCCCAAAATACAAAATTAACCCAAAATACTAATAATAAACAAAAAAACAGACAGGCTGCTTTGAATCATCCAATGGTTGTGGAAGCCCAGGCTATGTTTAATGGAGAAATCATTAATTGACAGTCTGTAACTATTACAAAGGAATAATATTATGAAAAACATGAACTCAATGATGAAACAGGCCCAGCAACTTCAAAAAAAGATGATGAAGACCCAGGCAGAACTGGCAACAAAAACAATTGAAGCATCTGCCGGCGGCGGAATGGTCAAAGTGATTGCCAATGGTGCACAAAAAATAGAATCCATTGTTATGGAAAAAGAAGTTGTTGATCCAGACGATATTGAAATGCTCCAGGATCTTATTCTTGCCGCTGTCAATGATGCTTTAAACAAGTCCCAGGAAATGGTATCTTCGGAAATGAGTAAGCTCACCGGAGGACTCAATATACCCGGCCTGTAAGATGGGGTCTTTAACAGGGCATTTTAAAATCCATGAATCATTATCCTAAACCAATCTTAAAACTGATTAACTCTCTTTCAACACTTCCAGGTATTGGGAAAAAAACTGCTGAAAGGCTTGCTTTACATATTCTCCATGCACCTGACAGCCAGGCTTCCGCCCTGGCTGCCGACATCATTGGATTAAAACAAAGTGTTAAATTGTGCCGGATATGTTTTGCCTTGAGTGACAGGGATATATGCAGGATATGTTCTGACCCGTCAAGGGATCAATCCATTATCTGTGTGGTGGAAAACCCGACAGATATGGCTGCCATTGAAAAGTCCAATGCATTTTCAGGGACTTACCACATATTAGGAGGAGTTCTCTCTCCCATGGATGGTATATGTCCTGGAGACATCAGAATACACGAATTATTCAAACGAGCTGGTTCTGACAAAATAAAAGAGATTATTCTTGCCACCAAAACCAATGTTGAAGGAGAAGCTACAGCTTCCTATATCCTTGAAAAATTAAAACCAAAGAAAATCAAAATTACAAGAATTGCTTCTGGTGTTCCCATGGGTGGAGATTTACAATATATTGATCAGCTGACCATGCAAAGAGCCCTTGAAAAAAGGTATGGGTATTAAAAAATATGGATTGTGAATATAAAACATGTGATGATATTTTTGAATGTCAGCAATGCGGAGCCTGCTGCAAAGGTTATGGCGGAACCTATGTTACAAAACAAAACATTAATGAAATAGCTGCATATATCAATTTTGATCCCACTAAATTCATTGACACATATTGTGACAAGTCAGGGTCAAAATATGTTTTAACACTTGGCAGTGACGGCCATTGTATCTTTTTTAATAAAAGAGAACAATGCACTATCCATCCGGTAAAACCTTATATGTGCCGTGCCTGGCCATTTATTCAAAGCGTCATTGACTATCCTGAAAACTGGAATATCATGGCAAACTCGTGTCCAGGCATGAAAAAGGACATTCCACACAAAGACCTTGTACAGATTGTTACAATTGAGAAA
>CAZYDL010000376.1:0-3165 GCA_964646305.1 uncultured Desulfobacula sp.
CAAGACAATTTATTTTATAAATGCAGATAATACTGCTTTTTTAAGGGTACATAACCCCCAATTACACGGCGATGACATATCCGATATAAGCCAGCTTGTGAAACAGACAAACCTTGACAAAAAAATGCATTCAGGTTTTGAAATTGTAAAAAATGGGCTTTTTTATCGTATTGCACATCCTGTATTTGTTGGTAAAGACTATATAGGAGTAGTGGGCTTTAGTATTGATGCCTATTATTTTTTTAAACAATTAACTACAATCAGTAATGCTGGTTTATCCCAAAACTACGAAAGTCAGATCCAGACAGCCCTTGTTTTTCCCAAACAAGAACTCAAAAAAACGATTTTTTTAAAAAAACCGCATCAAATTATTGGTGAGTGTATTCTTTTTGCTGATCAGAAATCTCTGTTTGCCAAGTTTCCAGACAATATTGATATTAAAAAGCCAATACAGAGAATTAAAATAGAGGGTGTGAATTATGCAAGCGTACATAGTGCTGAATTTAAAAATTTTAAACAAGATACAATTGCAAGGGCAATCTCTTTAATAAATATTGAACCCTATGTTGCAGGCACAAAAAAGACCATTAAAAAGACAATATTTATATCCATGGTTTTGATTTTGCTTTCATTTGTCATACTATACCTTAATTTTAATATACTTTTTAGAAAAATCAACACCTTAACCAAATCACTTGAACAAAGTAACAAGGAACTTGAAGCCCGGGTTAAAGAACGTACAGAAGAACTGCAGCAGGAAATCCAGTCAAAAAAACAAATTGAAGAAGAATTAAAAGTGATTTTTAAAACCATTCCCGACCCTATTGTAGTTTATAATGCCAAAGGGTGTCCTCTATATTTAAACCAGGCATTTACCGATGTTTTTGGCTGGAATTTAAAGGAATTGCAGGGCAGGCACATCCCTTTTGTGCCAGAGGATCAAAAACAATTAACACAAGATAAAATTAAGGAAATATATCAATGCACTGATCCTGTTCGTTTTGAAACAAAAAGACTATCTGCCCAGGGTAAGCTTTTGGACATTTTTCTCAGCGCAGCAGTCTTAAGAGATATTAAGGGAATTAACAATGGAATTGTTGTTAATTTAAAGGATATTACCCAGCAGAAAATTAATGAAGCACAACTTCGGCAATCCCAGAAAATGGAGGCAATTGGAACTCTTGCAGGGGGAATTGCCCACGATTTTAATAATATTTTATCTGGAATTTTCGGTTATACCCAGCTTGCAGAGATGAATCTTGATAATCCTGAAAAAGCCAGAGAAAAAATAAAACAGATATCCAAGGGTGCTAAAAGGGCAAGTGATCTGGTGCAGCAGATTTTAACCATAAGCAGACATACCGAGCAAATTAAAAAACCCCTTGCACTATATTTAATTGTTAAAGAGGCTGTTAAATTTTTGCGCTCCTCAATCCCTTCCACAATAAAAATAGAGACTAATATAGAATCTGAAACAGAAATATTTGCAGACCCTGGCCAGGCTCATCAGGTTGTCATGAATCTTTGTACAAATGCCTCCCAGGCAATGGGAGATATTGGAGGGATCTTAAGCATAAGCTTAAAAGATGTTATGGTCACGCACCAGGATAAATTTTTGCCATACATATACAAACCTGGTAAATTTATCAAACTGGAAGTCAAAGACACTGGTAGCGGTATGGATAATAACACCCTTGAAAAAATATTTAACCCCTATTTTACCACAAAAGAGGTTGGTAAAGGTACTGGCCTCGGCCTTGCAGTAGTTGACGGCATCATAAAAAAACACAATGGTTTTATAAAATTATCCTCGAAAATTAATCAAGGCACAAGTTTTGAAATATTCTGGCCTGTAATTGAAAAAGATAAAATTATTGATTCACAACTGGCCCGTAAAATTATGCCGGCAAAAAAAGGTGCAAGAATTATGATTGTGGATGATGAGCCTGCGATCCTTGAAACATCACAAATAATTCTTGAAAAACAGGGATATCAAGTAAGTATTTTTAACGATGGCTTGAAAGCTTTTAAAACATTTAAGGATAACCCGGATTTGTTTGACCTGATTATTACTGATATGACAATGCCTCAAATAACAGGAGATAAACTTGCTGCAGATATTTTACAAATCAAAAATGATATTCCAATTCTTTTATGCACAGGGTTCTCTGAAGCTATTACTGAAGAGAAAGCAGCATCCATGGGTATTAAGGGATTTCTTATGAAACCTTTTCTAATAAAGGACCTTGAAGAAAAAATATTGGAATTGTTAGATCTCAGGGAGTAATCAGGATACAATGACTCAATTAAATTATTATGCGTAAAAATTACAAATAATGCTTTGCCTGCTTGACTTTTAACACTAATTTAATTAATTTTCATATTATTTGCCTAATATATAACAAGGAGCAAAAATGACCCAAATCTGTTGATTTTCTAAAAGACAAACACATACTGGCTGTTGATGATGAGCAGGACATACTTGAAACCATACAGGAGATTCTCAATAACACAAAAGTTGATCTTGCAAATGATTATGATTCAGCTTCAAATAAGATAGCAAAAACCCGATATGACCTTGCCATTCTGGTAAAGGATTGGTTAAAAGAGCATGAAAAACAAATTGAGGTATTTCATCTCCCGGCTTATTCACCAGAACTGAATCCGGATGAATATCTGAATTGTGATTTAAAGGTCGGTGTCCATTCTGGAGTTCCAGCAAGGACAAAAGGCCAGTTGAAGCGGAAAGCAATATCGCATTTGAGAAAACTTCAAAAACTGCCGGGTAGAGTGATGAAATATTTCAAACACCCAAAGATTGCATATGCTAATTAAGAGGTGGCTATTTAATTGCCGGATTAATATGTCAATCATTTATTTTCTTCACAGAATAAAATTTTTCTTGACACCGTTATTGATTTTTAGATATGTATTCACTTATAGCTTGGCTATAGTTGTAATGTAACACAATATTAACTTAACAAATACCAGTTTAATTTAGGAGGTCTTTTTTGATGAAAAAAATTACAATGTTAACAATGTCATTTTTTTGTTTTGGTGCGCTTTTTGCTTTTAATGCAACAGCCAAGACTCAACTTACTTATGCAAACTTTTTCCCGCCAACACATATTCAAAGCCAGCTTGCAGAGAGCTGGTGTAAAGAGG
>CAZYDL010000377.1:0-3117 GCA_964646305.1 uncultured Desulfobacula sp.
TCCTCAAAACTTAATTTTTTAATTTCTTCAACTAATTCATCAGCATTAACCTCAAATGACATAACAGTCCTTCCACCACCAACTTTAGCCCCACTAATTCTTGTGCTCCATTCTTTATCACTAACTAATAGAGTATAACCATTGGCTATGTTTTTGCATATTTCAACAATTATTTTTTTCATATTTATTCCTCTCCTTCTGTATGAATTACAATTTCTAAACCTTCTACGTCCCAACAATTATAGCCCCAATATTCTACTTGTTTATTTATACAAAATAAATCTCCTCTGTATTGTGGGTTATAGTGAGTTGTAAATGTTCCTTCATAATAACCGTTTGAATATATATCATATTCTACCCCATTTATAAACTCTGTATTAATAGTTTCTGTTTTCCCACAACTGATCATCAACATTAAACTTAATGCTAACATAAATATTACTAATATTTTTCTCATAACTTTCCTCCTTTTAATTTTAAAGTTATATTTTTTGTTTCTTTTTCTAATATATTATCAAAGTCTTTTGATTCAAATATACTAAAATCTCTAAATGGTTTCTTTACCAAACCCATTTTAGTCGTATTAAAGTATTCGTCGCCAATTTGATAATTGTATCTCATTCCAAACTCTCTTTCTCTTACTATTTTTTTGATTTCTGCAAATATGTTTTTTTCCTTAACGCATTTTCTCTTTGTAATATTTCGCATAATGCTATAAGCAATATGTGTAACTTGCCAACTATCTTTTATTTTAAAATCATTTACCCAAAACCTTAAACCTCTAACACATTCGTTTTCTAACAAACCAAATCCGCTAAAATAAGTAATGCAAACACTCGGTTCTATATCTTTATTTAAGAAGATACTTATTACCTTTCTCTTTATCATACAACAAAGTCCTTCCTTTCTAAACTTTTATCAAGCCTCATTTTATTTAATATTCTTTGATTTCTGCTTGATTTATTTTTATTGTTACTTACTAACTCAAATGGTTCTAATAAAGTTATAAAATGCGTTTTACAGTGGCTAATTAACTCGCTGTTGATTTTTTCTGTTAAGGTGGGTATATTTATAGTTGTCCCCTTTAAAGTGTTAAATATGCCAAATAATCTTGTTTGAAGGAATGGCAGTAAATAAGTAACTAATTCACCTTTAATAAACCCTTCTTCTGTTTCTTTAACAATAATAAAGCCTATTATTCTTTTTGTTATTGTGTTTACAAATGTTATTACTTTTTCAGTCATTTTTTAATCTCTCCCAATTTGTAATCTGTTCCAAACAACACCTTCACAAAGTATTATAGCATTTGCGATATATACACTTTCTATATCTTGTGAGTATTCTTTCGCTATTTCTAATTTTGCTGTCTTGCTTGGTTTTTTAAGTTTTGTTATTCTCTTTTCCCAACCATAAGTCCTAAACTCATTATATAGTATATTATAATCAATACATAATTTTCTTAATATAGTTTTTATTTGAAATATATGTTCTAAATCTTTTTTTAATACCATTTTTAAGTCTATCAAATGAGTTACTATTATTGCTGGTTTAACCGTTTTGATTAAAATATCTAATTTAACCCATATTTCATTAACCCTATCTGATTCATTTTTTTCTTTAAAAAATATTTCACCATATCTTATTAGTTTTTTGCTTTCATATTCAAAAACAGCATATGCTATAAAATAAGGGTGTTTATCTATTGCTAAATAAATCATTATATTTCTACCTCTTGAATGGTTTCTTTTGATAGTTTAGATAATTGTTTTATTATTGAATTGATTGTAGGGTCTTGAAACTTGCCACTATACCTTAAATTTTCCTCTGTCATTTTTAAGTCAATATCAATTTTAGCAACTATATTTTCTATAATAGGTTTAATGTCAGTGTCAGGAAAAACATCTAAAATAGCATTTAAAGGTATTCTTTTTGGTGTTGATACATTTTTTACTTTAACGCCTTCTAATTCATCGTTGCTTATTTGATAAAAATTGCACCAATCAATAATAGTTGTTTCTACTGTTTTTTTGTAATTTATCATTTTTGTAATATCTTCATTTATCATTTTTAACTCATCTTTATATTTAATTATTTCTTCAATTATACTATTTTTTAAATCGTTCATATAATCACTCTCTTTCTAAAAAGGTCTTTCTTCTTCCCCTGTTGCTAAACTTATCAAATACTTAACCTCATTTACTGAAAAGTTTTGTTCTGCTATTGTATGTGTGGCTTTAAAATTCTCTAACATTTCATAACCTGATTTCACTAAAAAGTCCATCTCGTAATTAGACACTAAATGCTTGAATGGTATAATATCATATTTAGTATAAGTCCATATAATATTATTTAATACCTCTTTTGCAAGCATTTTAGAATTGAATGGGTAACCAATATTCTTATCATTTCTTATCGCTTCTTTGATTAACCTTTCTTGTGCTGGCGTGAAAAATACATAAGTCATTAAGCATTTATCTACTTTTGATAAATAAGATAAAAATAGTCCTTGCATAATTTCTTCTTTGTTGCCTCTGTTTTTCTTAATCAATTCTAAATCTTTAATTGATTTACTTTTTACCTCTATAACGGCTCTATATCTTTCAGGGCTTTTAATTGCTATATCTATCATTCCACCAAACTTTTTATTGTTGTTAAAATTGTCATAATTTATTTTCTCTTTATCCCAAGTCGCTAACTCTATATCAATGTTTTTATTCTCTTTGTAATGCTTTTTCATAAAGTTATAAACCAACATTTCAGCAATATCGCCTCTAACAGCATAATACGGATCAATTTCTTCTTTTTCTATCATTCTGAATCGTTCAAGTATGCCTTTACCTGCACTTTCCCATTTATTAGAGCCACTAATGGTAGCAAATGCTCTACTTGTTAGTTTCTTATGACTATCAAAATCCCAATTTGAAAACTTGAATTCTAATTTTCTTCTATCATACTCAACTTTAATTTTAGGTTTTAATTTAAAATCACTCATCTTTCTTTCTCTCTTTCTTTATTGTTTTTCCAAGGGTATAAAGGTTCATATTCATAAAGTTTAAGTTTTGTATCGCCCATTAAAGCCTCCCATATGTGGTCTTTATCATTCTCGCTTATGTTAGG
>CAZYDL010000378.1:0-3106 GCA_964646305.1 uncultured Desulfobacula sp.
GCCTCTGCCATGGTGGACAATGCCCGTAAAATAATCCTTATCAATAAATCAGAACATTTTAATACCATGCAGATCAATTCGCTCCTCAATCATGAACTAGGCGTCCATATGCTGACCACTGCCAATAGTGAATTGCAGAAATTGAAAATATTTAAACTTGGGTTGCCTGGAAACACTTACACCCAGGAAGGATTGGCCGTTCTAAGCGAATATTTGTCTGGAAATCTGTCTTTGGCACGACTGAAAATACTTGCCCTTCGTGTCATTACTGTAAGAATGATGGTAAAAAATTATGATTTTGGCCGCACCTTTAAAATATTGCGGCGGGATTTTAATCTGGGAAGAGAAGACGCTTTTAAAATCACAGCCCGCTCATACAGGGGGGGTGGATTTACAAAAGATTTTTGTTATTTAAGAGGGCTTAGGGATGCATTAAAACTTTATAAAAAAGAGAATCTAAACTCCCTTTTTATTGGCAAAACATCGTTCAGGCATATCAACGTCATCAAGGAAATGATGGAAAGAAAGATGGTCCGCAAACCTAAGTTCCTTCCCCTTTTTCTCCAGGCCGGTCAGAAATATAAAGGCAATAAAATCCTTGATTACCTGGTAAATTCGGTCTATTGAAGCTTAAGTGCCATGAATACCTGCACTTACTGATACATTGATACCTTAAAAATTGAATTTTATTTAAAGGTCTCATATCAAGATTAATGATGCCTGAAAAGTTTAGAACAGCCTGTCCAGTGTCATACCATCAAAGAGCAGATCTGTTGTGCAAACTCAGAGCATTTTAATTTTGTTGATCCCTCTATCTGTCTTGCAAGATCATAGGTGACTGTTTTATTTAAAATGGTTTTTTGCAAAGCTTTATGAATTATTTCAGATGCCCTGTCCCAACCGAGGTGGTCAAGCATCATGGCACCTGACAAAATCAAAGACCCCGGGTTTACTTTATCCAGGTTTGCATATTTTGGAGCGGTTCCATGTGTTGCTTCAAATACAGCACAATTGGTACCAATATTTGCACCGGGAGCCAAGCCGAGCCCTCCCACCATTGCTGCAAGCAGGTCAGAAATATAATCACCATTTAGATTCGGAGCTGCGATTACATCATATTCACTGGGACGTAAAAGTACCTGCTGGAACATATTATCTGCAATTCTGTCCTTTAATACAATCTTTCCTTCAGGGACTTTGCCGTCAAATTTATCCCATAGGTTTTGTTCTGTGATGATATTATCTTTAAATTCATTTTCACCAACTTCATATCCCCATTTTAAAAATGCACCTTCTGTATATTTCATTATATTACCCTTGTGCATAATGGTGACATTTTTTCGATTATTATCAATGGCATATTGAATAGCCTTTGAAATAAGACGTTTGGTATATTGTTCACTTATGGGTTTAATTCCAATGCCGGTTGTGGCTGTATCAAGGTTTTTTGATGTTTTTGAATTAATAAAATCAAGGGCTTCCTTTGCCTCTTTTGTCCCTGCTTCCCACTCAATTCCAAGGTAAATATCTTCAGTGTTTTCCCGGAAAATTATCATATCAATTTTTTCAGGCTCACTGCATGGAGAGGGAACTCCCTTAATATATTTTGCAGGGCGGATACAGGCAAAAAGATCAAGCTCCTGGCGGATGGCAACATTCAAGCTTCGCATTCCATGCCCCACAGGGGTTGTTAAAGGGCCTTTTATTGCCACTCTATATTTTTGTATCTGGTCCAATGTTTCCCTGGGAAGCCATTCACCTGTTTTTTTAAATGAGTCTTCTCCTGCAAGGATTTCCTTGAAGATAATTTTTTTATCACCTTTGTAAGCAGTTTTTACAGCCTGATCCAGCACAAGGCGTGTTGCATTCCAGATATCAGGTCCTGTGCCGTCTCCCGGGATATAGGGTATAATGGGAGTGTCTGGAACTATTAATGACCCGTCTTGATTCAATTCAATGATATTTTCCATGTATAATCCTTTTTATAAATAGCAGGTGGAACAATCAATGTCTCAGCTATATCTGGTTAATCTTTAAAATCCAATTTGCCGCCAATATGCCCTGCAATGCCTGCTGCTGTCAACATAATTATATTATAAACATACAATCTCTTTATGCTTATTCATCTATCATCAATATCAGTAAACACACATTCATCCGGCCCGCAATAATCTCCCACATAGGAGGCCCCTGGTCTGTAAAGGGATGGTTTTTCAGCTGTCATGGCAAATTGTTCTTCAATAACATGGGCTGCCCACCCACTTACCCTTGAAATGGCAAACAAAGGTGAAAAAAGATCTGTGGTAATGCCCATTGTATAAAAAAGCGATGCACTGTAAAAATCAACATTGCAATAGATGTCTCTCTGCTTTTTTTCTTTAAAGGCGGCTTTGCTTCTTTTTTCAAGTTCTTTTGACAGTTCATACCATAACGGCTGCTGGGCAATCTCGCCCATTCTTTTGCTCATGGGGGCAAGTATGATTGCCCTTGGGTCATCTGTCTGATAAACAGCATGGCCAAGTCCCATTATAAGCCCGCCTGAATTTAATATATCATTAATATAGTCATCAATTTTATCAACAGAACCGATCTCTTTTAACATTTTCATGACCCTTACATTGGCCCCGCCATGGAGTGCACCTGACAAAGATCCTATGGCAGAAGAGATTGCAGCATAAATATGAGCCTTGGTTGATGCAACCTGTCTTGCAGTGAATGTGGATGCATTAAAAGAGTGTTCTGCATGGAGTACAAGGCATGTATCAAAAAAATGTGCTGTTTCATCATCCGGCACTTTTCCATTCAGCATATAAAGAAAATTTGCAGCATGATTTAATGTATTATCAGGCTTTACAGGGCGTTTATTATTTCTGATCCTGTCCCATGCTGCTGTAATAGTTGCCATGCCGGCAATGAGATTTTCAGCACTGAATAAAGTATGCTCAAGTTTTTCTTTACCTGCATTTGGATCATTCTGGATTAATAAGGGTGTTGCCACCTGGAGGACATCCATGGGGTTCATATCAGGTGGCAGGATTTTTAGAAACGAGAATATATTTTCAGGAATATCTCTTTTTTGTTTCAGGCTTTGTGTAAAATCTTTTAA
>CAZYDL010000379.1:0-3105 GCA_964646305.1 uncultured Desulfobacula sp.
AGTTATACACTAATTAAAAGGTTTTTTCTGCCGCGTAGCGGCTTCGTCCAACCAAATACTTAAGGCAATTGCTTTTTTCCCAATATTTGAAAAATTAGGATTTCTTGCAAGAAATAGATCTATTGAGGGGGTACTTGATTTGAAAAAATTATCATCAAACTTTGGCGCTAATTGAATGTCATCTTGGATTACACTTCTACTAATACCTACCTCCGAAGAATTTATTTTTTCCGATAACTTCCCGTAGCGGTAAGGAAATTCTTCATAAATTAGGCGCGTAACTCTTTCCCTGTTGGATATTTATAAGGGCAACTAGCTCCTGCTCCTAAGATAAACAGAGTCTTTTCATTTATCATGGTTATGCCTTTTGTCGATTCTTTAACCAAATTATTGTACGGTATCCAGATACCTTGTAAAATTAAGTCCTATCCGGCAATAACGATTGAAATTTGAATTAATAAATCAATATCAATGTTTCGACTTTGTGTAAAGAGATAGTCAATTATATTTGGCAAAGAACAATCAAAAAAACACTTCTTTCATTAAACTTTATTGGAGACAAAATTAACTGACATCCATTCTGATATGGTGCGGATTATGTCTATAATTCTTTTCCCTCAATGCTGGTTTTAAAAGTCAGGACTATTATTAACAGCCCTGGCTTTTTGAATTATAGCCCAACAAAACATCTTGTGGTTGGTGAAAATCTCATTTGTCACATAGGTAATCAATTTACTAATAGAAAAGGAAGAATAGGGTCTCCCTAAATGGTTATGGGTTTAAAAATTTGCCATGGCAAATATTAAGGCTCTAATCATGGTTAAAGGCAATCTTTAATCCAAACCCAATAAAAATAATTCCGGAAAGTTTGTATAATAGACTTTCTGCTGTTTTATTATTCCTTAGGGTATTTGTCATGTAAGAAGCTGCAAAAGCTATAAAAATTGACCAGATTGTTCCAATCACAAGAAAAGTTGCTCCAAGATAAAGAAAGGGCAGGGGGCCGCTTGCATTATCCTGATTAATAAACTGGGGTAAAAAAGAGATAAAAAACAGGCCCACCTTTGGGTTCAAGATATTTGTGACAACCCCTTGTTTATAAATTTTTATTAAAGTTGTGGGTTTGCGGTCATTAAATGATGTCTGCAGAATCTGATTTTTTTCTTTGAACATTTTTATTCCAAGATAGATTAAATACAGCGCTCCTGCCCATTTTACCATGGAAAAAATAACAGCAGATGTGGATAAAATCATGGATAGTCCAAAGGCAGCACAAAGTACATGGACAACACAGCCTGATATAACACCGGCAACAGATACAAGTCCTGCATCTTTTCCCTGGGCAGCGCTGCGAGTCAGGATATACATGGTATCTGCTCCGGGAGTCAGGGTTAGAATAATTGCAGCAATGATAAAGCCGGGATAATTTTCAATTCCAAACATGATAGACCTTTTATATTGAACAATTAAAAATTAATAATAAGCTAAAGGTTGGAAACTGAACAATTGAGGAAATTGCTGCCGCTCCAATGGATTTATCCAAGTTAATCAAACAGTGCACTGATAAAAAGGTTTGCATTAAAATCCTGGAGATCCTCAATTTGTTCTCCTACGCCAATATATCTTATGGGCAGTTTCATGGTGCTTGCAATTGCTGCAACTATACCACCCTTGGCAGTTCCATCAAGTTTTGTTAAAGCTATCTGGCTTAAATTTACTGCCTCATTAAAAATTTTGGCCTGGGAAATTGCATTTTGTCCTGTTGTGGCATCAAGAACCATTAATACTTCATGGGGAGCTCCAGGCAGTTTTTTATTAATGGAACGCTTGATTTTTTTTAACTCTTCCATGAGATTTTTCTGGGTATGAAGTCTGCCTGCTGTATCAATTAAAACAATATCAATATCCCTTGCAATGGAAGCCTCAACAGCATCATAGGCAACTGCTGCAGGATCAGCTCCTTCTTTGTGTTTAACAATACTTGCACTGGATCTGTCTGCCCATATCTCCACCTGTTCGATTGCAGCAGCTCTGAATGTATCTGCGGCGGCAATGAGTACTTTTTGTCCTTGAGAAGTGAATTTCATGGCAAGTTTGCCCAGAGTTGTTGTTTTACCGGTCCCATTAACGCCCACAACCATGATCACATGTGGTTTTTTTAAAGGCTTGAGTTCCCCATGGTCACTATTGTCATTGTCGTCATTGTTATTTGGAAAAAGTGCAATTAATTCCTGCTTTAAAACTTCTTTTAATTCATTGGCATTGGATAGTTTTTTTGCCTTTGCCTTAATTTTTTCTATCATCTCCATGGTAATATCAATGCCAAGATCAGAGGTTATGAGCAACTCTTCCATCTCTTCAAAAAGATTGTCATCAATGGCTTTATTGGAAACAAAAAGTTCATTAATATCTGTGGTTAAAACTTTTCGTGTCTTTGAAAGCCCATTTTTAAGCCGCGAAAACACAGTTGTTTTTTTCTGTTTATTTTCCATTGGCTTTTTTTTAAATATATTAAATCCCAATTTTTCTGACTCCTTGGCAAAATTAAATATTACAGTGCAAAACTAAAAAATTATATGATCTTTTACATTTTTCCTGCCATAGAATCAAGAATCTAATCAGACTTTTAAGCTGTTTTTTAAATTTAATTCTTGATTGGATATATAATAAGGCTTTATATACATCCAGTTTAATGTCATTTAGGAGACAGATCAAAATAATTTGTGCAGTAGAGAAATATTTATGATACAAAAAATTAAAGAGTTCTGGTTTTTGCTTGGCCTTGTCATGGTATTTATTGCAGTCATTCTTGATAATTCTAATACTCTGGCAGGTATTGGGATCATTTTAAAAGATAATCATGCCTCTGAAATCATAATATTTCTAATATTTATTGTTTCAGGCTTATTAATGGAAAAAGATCAGATAAAAGCCGGGGTTAAAGATATCAGATCAACGCTTTTATCCCTGATGCTCATTCTCATTATTGCCCCGGCTGCAGCTTTATTGGCCATCTTTCTTCCCCTTGAAACAGGTATTGTCATCGGCCTTTTTCTCGTGGCTGTTATGCCGACAACGCTCTCTTCCGGCGTGGTGATGACAGGT
>CAZYDL010000380.1:0-1892 GCA_964646305.1 uncultured Desulfobacula sp.
AATACTATTGCCGTTAAAAGCCTATTTAAGGTAAAGACAGTTTTTATGCAATTAATTTTTCTGCAATTATTCTGATATGACTCATCTCTTCTTTGATAATATCATCAATCTTTGCCTGGCCAAATTTGGCAGGAATAAGTTCTTTCATCCCAAGATAAAAGGCAATGGAGTCTTTTTCTGTCTGAATGGCTATACCCAATATACTTTGAAAACTGTCATCGGGATGCTCTTTTTTAAAAAATACACGGGTATCTGCAAGGGCTTTTAGATAGGCTATGTTTTCATCCCCAGGGTCAAAACCCGTTGTCATAGCTTCCTGGCCTTTTAACTCTTTTTGCATGTCAGAAAAGGTGACAACATGATCATCTTCCATGGCAGCAAGATCAAGCAGGAATTTTTTATGGTTCTCATCATTAATTTTTTTTGCAGCATCACGGTAAAAAGCTGCACCATTCTCTTCTATTTTTACGGCAATTTCAAAAATATCATTTACATTAAATTCGTTGGGCATTATTATCCTCCAGATAATTTATTTTTTTATAATCTTTCTTTTAAAGCTTTTGCGATTTTAACTCCAAGATCAAAACATTTGTTAAGATCATTTTCATCGGGAACATATTGAACTTTTACACCATCATCGATAATATCAAGTTTCATTTCAGAAAATTCTTTATTTAAAATTTTTACAGCTTCACCGCTCCATCCATATGAGCCAAAGGCAGCAGCAATTTTATTTTGAGGGCGCAGGCCTTTAATATATGTCATAACATCTGCAATTACAGGGAATATATTATTATTAAGGGTGGGAGAGCCAACAACAAGAGCTCCTGCTTCAATGATTTCTGTTAAAATATCACTTCTGTGCCATTTTCGTGTATTCATCAGTCTGACGTTTACATCTTCGGATTCAATGCCGCTTGTAATCTGTTTTGCCATCTTTGCGGTACTTTCCCACATTGAATCATAGATTATGACCGCCTTTTTCTGTGGTTCCTGTTTTGACCACTTATCATAGAGTTCTATAATTTTAGAAGGATTATCCCGCCAGATAATACCATGATCCGGGCAGATCATATTGATTTTAAGGTTCATTTTTGCAACATCTTTTAAAAGTGACTGCACCCTTGGTGAAAAGTGAAGCAGAATATTGGCATAGTATTTCCTTGCGTGGGGAATAACTTCATCTCCAATCTCATCGTCAAAGAACATATCACCGGCAAAGTGCTGTCCAAATGCATCACTGGAAAAAAGAATGCCTTCATCTGCAAGATATGTAAACATACTGTCCGGCCAATGGAGCATTTTTGTCTCAAGAAAGGTAAAAGTTCTGTCTCCAAAGGGAATATTTTCACCATGTTTGATAACATGGAAATTAAAATCTTCATTTAAATTGGCTTTTATATTTTTAGCCCCCATTTTAGAACAGTAAATAGGTTTGTCTATCCCTATTTTATGCATTATCTTGGGAATGGAGCCTGAGTGATCCATTTCAGCATGATTACTGATAACAGCATCAATTTTTTTGGGATCAATAATCCTGCTGATATTAGACAGCAGTTCTTTACCAAATTTTTCCTTGACTGTATCAATGAGAATATTTTTTTCTCCAAGCACCAGAAATGAATTATAAGTTGTGCCTTCATATGTGGAATAACCATGGAAATCTCTCATGTCCCAGTCACGGCAGCCTACAGAATATATCTTCTCTGCAATCTCAATTGGTTTATACATTTATTTTATACCTCCCTCTCTTAAGTTTATAATACAAGCTGTTTATTTTTAATTAACAATTTTTTACCTCAATATATTTTAAGCACTCTCATTCCATCTGCCCATCTGCTTGCAAAGAATGTGCCTTAATATTTATGTTCTCCCACTTTTAAAAAAAGGTT
>CAZYDL010000380.1:1992-3098 GCA_964646305.1 uncultured Desulfobacula sp.
TTAAAAAAAGGTTTTCACCACTGAACAATTACTATAATATAGAAAATCTAAAATCAATGATTCATTTATAATAATCAGACCAAGCAAAGCATATGCATTTTATAAAAAGAACAAAAATTAATGTTCCGGTTGAAACACTTTTCTCATGGCATGGCAGAAAGGGAGCCATTGAAAGGTTGACACCGCCATGGGCACCAATGGAAATGATTTCCCGCAATATGGATGGTATTCAAAAGGGAGTAAAGGTAAAATTTAAGATAAAGTTTTTTAACATACCCATGATCTGGGAATCTGAACATATAGAATACAAGGAAAACAGGATATTTAAAGACAGGCAGACCAAAGGCCCTTTTGCAAAATGGGAGCATACCCACAAATTTATACCTCAGGATGCAACCAGCTGTATCATGGAAGACCATGTTGAGTTTAAACTTCCATTTGGAATGTTAAGCAGGCCATTGTATGGATTTGCTAAAAAAAAGTTTGAAAAAATGTTTGACTACAGGCACAGGGTTTTAAAATATGATCTTGAAAATCATGCTGGAAAAACTAAAAAATTAAAAATTCTTATTTCAGGAGCAAGCGGAACAATTGGAAAGGCTTTGATTTCTTTATTGCAGACATGTGGACATGAAGTAATTGTACTTGTGCGAACAAAAAAAGAGTTATCAGATAATGCATTATTCTGGGATCCTTACAAAGGAATTCTGGACATTGAAAGGGCAGGGCACATAGATGCTGTAATCAATCTGAACGGTATTGATATATCAAAGGGCAGATGGACAGCAAAACAAAAAAAACTCATTATTGATTCAAGGGTAATTCCCACAAGTCTGCTTGCCCAAAAAATAAAAAACATGGCTCAAAAACCTGAAGTCTTTATCACTGCATCTGCCATTGGGTTTTATGGCAATAACACTACAGGTGTTGTAAGCGAAGCCGATGAAAAAGGAGATTTTTTTATTTCCAGGGTCTGCAAAGAGTGGGAGGATGCAAGTCTTGAAGCTCAACAAGCCGGAATCAGAACAATTATGCTGCGAACAGGAGTCGTACTTACTCCCGTGGGTGGTGCCCTGGCAAAAATGATAATGCCATTTAAACTGGGC
>CAZYDL010000381.1:0-3097 GCA_964646305.1 uncultured Desulfobacula sp.
CCAGAGATCTAATATAAAAATCTGCCAAGGCATAATCAGGAATAATATTGGGAGCTTTGCCGCCATCTATTATTATACCGTGAATTCTGCATGATTCTAAAAGCTGCTGTCGCCATGCATCCACACCATTAAACATCAATCTTACAGCATCAAGAGAATTTAAACCTTTTTCCGGGCCTGCTGCTGCATGGGCAGTTCGCCCTTTAAAGCTGATTGAAAATTGCATGATGCCGGCTTCTTCCATGGATTGAGATGTTGCATGGTCAGAAGGATGAGCCATGAGAACAATATCAACATCCTTTAAAGCCCCTGCCTGGATAAGATCAATTTTGCCGCCTCGCCTCTCTTCGGCTGGTGTACCCATTATAGAAACACTGCCTTTAAGGCCGGTTTCTTTAATCAGTTCTTTTAATATAATTCCAGTTCCAAGGGCAACTCCCGTAATTAAGTTGTGGCCACAGCCGTGCCCCATACCAGGCAGGGCATCATATTCAGACATGATACATATATTTGGGCTGTCATTTCCAAAGGTTGCATTAAAAGCTGTATCCAGGCCCTTGAATTTTCTTTCAACATTAAATCCCCATTGTTCAAGAAGTTCAACCTGCCATTTGCAGGCAAGAGTTTCTTCTTCAGATAATTCTGGAGTTTCATGAATTTTTTGAACGATTTGCTTAATATTTTTTGTGTATTTATTGTAAATTGTATTTATTGAATTGTTTAAATTTTCCATGGCCTTTATCCTTAAAGTTATGAACAATGATTAAGAGAATTTCATGACTTATGTATATAGCGCCATTTGCAAGAGATCAAGAATTATCACTGGATATGGAACACTGCCTTTATTACATCTATTCTTTCTCATATATAATTATTGGATTTTAGATAATGAAACCCCTTGTTCCTGACATTGATAAATTCGTAAAGGGTATGGGCATCACTGTTTACATATAAAAACTTACAGCATGACAGCATTGCTTTTAAATTATTTTTACAGGTTTTGTCATTTACCAGATTTGCACTATTTAATTCTAAAGGAACTTTAGCTTTGTTTGCTGCTAAAACAATTTCAATGATATCTTCAGTATTTAAATAATCAGAAAACTGCTTGGAACATAAATGACCTAATAGTTTTATTTTAGATCCATGTCGGCCAATGGCGTTTAAATACCCTTGTTTGATTAAACTTGCATCTCCTGAATATATTTTTTCATGGGCAGATAATATCATGAATTCTGTGGAAATATTTTGAATCTTGTCACAGATATCACCATCTTCATTTAACAAATCAGCTTCTACACCAAAAAGAATATTAACGCTATTATGGATGTTTTTCCATCTTCCAGAAGAGATTATACTATAATGGGTATTAGCATTGAAACCATAGCGTTGCAGATATGCCTGATTATGATCGGTAATGGCAATCTCTTTATAGTCTAATATTCCAGCCTGGACCACGATTTCATCTATTGAATTCATCCCGTCTGAAATTGTCGAAGAGTGGATGTGATAGTCTCCGGCTGTTTTATCATTAATTATTTTCATATCAAATTCTAAATTTTAATTGCTCTTTTGCTTATCTTTATATTAAATATGGTCTGTTCCCATGTTGTAAATTTGATAATAATAAAAAACAACACTGAAAATAAAGTATTTTTATTTTTTTGATAAAAAAAGGCAGTCAATGACCATTTGAAAAATGCTCAAAATTTTGATTCAAGCAAAGTTTTTTTTCAGATCATGGATTGGATAATACAGGAGAAAATAATGTTTATACACAGCTGTGGCAAATGTAGTTTTAGGGCAAAGTATGATAATAATCCAAAGTCATTTTTAGGGCGAATATGGAGATGGCATACAGAATGGTGCCCTGGATGGAGAAGACATATAACATCGCTGCCGGCCAAAGAACGAATCAAGCTGGCAGCAAAGTATGATATGGAAAAATATACATATAATTAAGTTTAATTCAATAGTGGAACAATGTGAAAAAACTTAGGGTTAAAACCTTTTTTAATGTGTAATATAAAATCAGGTAATATGTATTCATGCAGGAGATATAAAAAAAATCAATCCATATCCCATGAAAATCAATCCGAAAAGTCCGGTAAAAACCCCCATAATAATGATAACTCTGTACAGGTTTTTATCTGCTCCATGGGTCCGTGATAATTGTATACTGTCAAATTGAATTGAGCCGTCTGAAGACCTGTTCTCCTGTTCATATTTTTCAAGAAGCTTAGTTTTTTTGCGACTCTTTATAACCATAAATATTCCAGCTGATAAGATGATACATCCTGTGACGAAAAACATAATTTTTCCTGTCTTAAGTTTAAAGTGTTTTGATTTTAAAATAACACATTCCAGGGCCACATCATACAGGTTTTTCTTAAACTCTGAAAAATTTCTTATGGCAAAGATTCTAAGATTATCATAACCGATTTCCACGGACAAGAAACAATATAGATTATTGAAAAATTCCGTCTTTGAATAGCAAAGGTAAATTTTCATTTTTAGTCAGTTTGATGCAAACAGACAACAATCTATATTTTTCACAAATAATTCTTGCCATTTCAAATGAGTGTGCTAAATATTAATTTTAATTTGAATGAATATTTTATTTTTTAACCATGGCTTGTTAAACAAGGCTGGCAAAAAACAAAATTATGCTGGTTAGATAAGTCAAATTTTAATCTTTAAGGAGAAAAAAGATGAAAAAAGTATTAATTTCACTGTTTGCAATAGTTTTTATGTTAGTAGGATGGATTGGTTGTGGCCAACAACAAGATAAACAAGAACAGCAAGAAAAAATTAATGTCCGTTCAGAATTGACTAAACAATCCACAATTGAATCAATTGGGAAAAGCGGTCAGCTTCGTGTTGGTTTTGAATCAGGTTACCTGCCCTTTGAAATGACGAACAAGTCTGGTAAATACATGGGGTTTGACATTGATCTGGGCAAAGCACTTGCCAAAGCAATGGGCGTAGAATGGGTTCCAGTCAACACAGCATGGGATGGAATTATTCCAGCCCTTGTTACTGATAAATTTGATATTATTCTTGGTGGTATGACTGTTACTCAGCAACGAAATCTGGC
>CAZYDL010000382.1:0-3093 GCA_964646305.1 uncultured Desulfobacula sp.
CTTCAATTTTTTGTCCTCTTTTTTTTATATAAAATTTAAAAGTTATTGCTTTCAAAAATTTTTGTATGAGACTCTGAACAGCAGTCCATACATCACTGGTACAAATAAAAGGGTGATTACAGTAGCGAACAACAGACCAAATAGTATCCCCACTGCAAGAGGTTCAAACATTATCCCACCCCCGAGCCACAAGGGAACAAGGCCGCACATAGTGGTGGCGGTTGTCAAAATAATGGGTCTGAAACGCTCCTTTGTTGCAAAAAGGATAGCATCTTGTTTTGTTCGATTCATTTCATCCTGCTCAATCTGGATCCTGTCCAGAAGGACAATGGCATTATTGATAATTATTCCGGCAAGGGAAATTAATCCCAAAAAAGCAAAAAAACCAAAATAGGATTTTGTTACCAAAAGGCCGAACACAACGCCAATCAGCCCTAAAGGGATTGTTAAAAGAACAATAATGGGTTTTTTCAGGGAATTAAATTGTCCAATAAGAAGAAGGGTAATAATAAAGAATGCCAGGGGAAGGTTTTCAATTACTGATCCCATTCCATCTTCAGAATTTTCAGCCTCTCCGCCAAGTTCATAATCATATCCAGGACCCCACTCTTTTTTTGCCTCTATAAGCCAGGGTCGAAGCGGCTTAACAATGGATGTAGCTGTAAAACCGGTTTCAAGGCCTGAAATGGCAGAAATTGTTTTTAGCTGCTGCCTTCTCTTTATCTTTGTTGACTGCCATTGGATATCAAGATCTGCAATCTGGGACAATGGCACATTTTTTCCAGTTTTTTGGGAGTAGACATTCATTCCTTCAAGGCGCTCAAAGCTTAAGTCCTGAGAACTTTTATCTGTCATGATAATGGGAATGGATTTGTCGCCTTCCCTGAATGTCCCGGTTGTTCTGCCCTTTAAAACCGTTTCAAGGGAAACAGCAATATCCTGGTTTGAAATCCCGGCAAACTGTGTTCTCTCCTGGTTTACATTTACAATAATTTTTTTAGTTTTAGCACCCCAGTCATCATGAACATTTTTTGACCCCGGGATCTCACGCAGTTTAGTTTTTACTTTTTCAGCAATTTCAAAAAGTTTACCTGAATCCTTACCTGAAATCCTGACTGCCACTGGATCAGAGCTGCCGCCACCTGTACCAAGACGTGTGATGGTGGGAGAAAGATCAGGGAAATTATCAAAACAAAAGGTATCCAATTGATCAATCACAACCTGGTTGGCTTCATTGGATGTGGTGTTGATCAGGATATGGGCTGTATAAGTTGTTTTTTCAGGTGCAGAATATCCAAGATCATATTTTGGAGCGCCTTCCCCGATATAGGATGTTAAATCAGTAACTCCCTCAACTCTTTCATCATTGATTAAAAAATGATCTGAAATATATTTTTCCACCTCTTCAATAACACTTTCGGTCCTTTTGATATCTGTACCAATGGGCAGCTCAAAATTGGCTGTTACAAGAAACCGTTCAGAATCCGGCATGAAAACAGATGGGATAAAGCGCAGGGCATACACTGATCCTGAAAACAGAACAATGACCAGAATAATGATCAATAAAGGTCTTTTCAAATTAAAAAGAAGGATGCTTTGATATATCTTATTCAATCGGTCAAAGATTGATGTCTTCTCTTTTTTAGTCTTCTTGATTTTTATAAAATAAATGCTTAAAAGTGGAATCAGTGTCAGAGCAAACACCCATGAAGACAATAAAGCAAATGTAATAACAATAAAAATTTCTCCTACAATTTCTCCCATGGTGGACTGGGCAAGATAAAAGGGAAGAAAAGCTGCCGAGGTAGTCAGAGATGAAATCAAAAGCGGAATTTTAAGCTCATTGGCAGATGATATGGCAGCATCAATGGCTTTTTCATCCTTTTCCATTCTTACCATAATGGATTCAGCCATTACAATGGCATTGTCCACAAGCATCCCAAGCGCCATGATCAGTGCAGCCAGAGAAACCTGGTTTAAACCCACATCTGCATTGGACATTAAAAGCAGGGTGGTTACGATAACTGCAGGTATCAGGCTTGCAACAACAACACCTGTCCTTATACCGAGAAACAGGATCATAACCACAAGAACCACAACAACACTCTGTATAAGGTTGCTGACAAAATCTTTTACTGATTTTTCAACAAAAAAATCCTGGGAGGCAGATCTTGTAAATTCAATCCCATAGGGATAGATACCTTTATAATACTCAATGAGCTCATCCACTTCTTTTCCAAGGTTGACGACATTTCCGCCTTCTTTTAAAGCTATCCCTAAAGATATGCCTTTTATCCCGTCTATTTTAACTATACTCTCTTCGGGCTGCTTATACCCACGGTAAATATCTGCCACATCACCAAGATAAATGATTTCAGAACTGTCAGCATCTGATACAATAGTTTTTTTCAAATCCTCAATGGTTTCGTAATTGCCTGTGGGCTCAAGTATGATTCTTTCGTTGCCGATTTTCAGATCACCGCCCGGGAAAATAATATTTGTTTTTGAAAGGATTGATTGAATCATCTCCTGGGTAAGCCCAAGCTCACTAAATTTGGCATTATCATACTTGATAAAAATCTGTTCTGTCTGGTCTCCGACAATCTTCACCTTGGCTGCATTGGGAAGTTTTATAAGGCCATCTCTGACATCTTCTGCAATATCTAAAAGTTCTGCCGGAGTGTAACCATCACCAGTAATGCTGTAGATTATACCATAAATATCTGCCAGATCTTCATCCTGGATTGTTACATTGGAGCCTGTGGGCAGCTCATGCTGTATATCTTCGATCTTTCTTCTGATTTTATCATAAATCGGCTGCATCTGTGTGTATTCATCTTTTATTTTTATACTGACAACCGATACCCCTGTTCTTGATTCGCTCTCCACATGATCAAGCTCTGCAATCTGTTGAAGTTGCTTTTCTATTTTGTCAGTAACCAGCATCTCCACCCTTTCCGGACTTGCCCCTGGAAAGGTTGTCACCACACTGGAAAATCGAACAGTATAAGGAGGCATGCTGTCCTGGGACATATTTAAAAATTCGTTTATACCCATGAAGGCAAGCACAAAAACTATTGAAAGGGTCAGCAC
>CAZYDL010000383.1:0-3075 GCA_964646305.1 uncultured Desulfobacula sp.
AGGTTATATTGCATGATAAAACAGAATATGATGCCAAGATTATTGGCACTGACCCCATGACAGATCTGGCTTTAATTAAAATTAAAGGAGAGAACCTTGTACCTTTAAAATTCGGAAGTTCTACAAAAACCAAGGTAGGTTCATGGGTAGTCGCCATTGGCAGCCCTTTTGGACTTGAACAGACTGTAACAGCAGGTATTGTAAGTGCAAAGGGCAGAATCTTAGGCTCTGGACCCTATGATGATTTCATTCAGACCGATGCTTCGATCAATCCAGGTAATTCCGGCGGTCCTCTCTTAAATCTTGATGGTGAAGTTATTGGTATTAATACAGCAATTATCAGATCAGGGCAGGGCATAGGATTTGCCATTCCTTCAGATCTTGCAACAGGTGTGATTGATCAATTAACAGACCAGAAATCAGTTTCCCGGGGATGGATGGGTGTTGCCATTCAAAACATCACAAAAGAGCTTGGGCAGTATTATAATATTAAAGAAACCAAGGGAGTATATGTTGCTAAAGTTTATGATGGTGATCCTGCAGATAAGGCAGGCATTAAGGCTGGCGACATTATTTTCAGAATAAATGATAAAAATATAGATTCGTCAAGAGATCTCTCTTTAAAAGTTGCACAATCTGGTGTGGGCGAAAAAATCAATGTTCTATTGATACGTAATGGCAAGGAGAAATCCATAGAGGTTAAACTTGCTAAAAGGCCTGATAAGCACCCGGATACAATGCCTGCCAACAATGATTATGACCTTTTTGGTTTTAAATTCAAAAATATTGATTCCCAGATTGCACAGAAATTTGGCTATCCTGCAAATATAAAAGGGCTTATTGTATTAGAGATTGAACCAGACAGTCAGGCTGCTTCAACCATAGTTCGTCATGGAGACCTTTTAATGGAGATTAACCATAATAAAATTTCCACAATTCAAGAGTACAGACAATATTTAAGTAAGATAGATAAAGGCAAAATAGTGCAACTGCTGTTCAGAAGGGGGAACAGCCATGTTTTTGTCATGAGGTTTGAAAAACCATAATTACCTCTTTTTTTATTTTAAAACGGCATTTTATTCATAATTTATGAATAAAATGCCGTTTTAGTACTTGACAAAAATCATGTGAATCAATACTTAAATTAATGTACTTTTACAAAAGCATTAATTTAAAATATTAGGGAAAGGACAGCTGATGCATGAATTGGAAGGCCTTTTAGAATTAGATAAATCCGAAGGTATTTACATTGAAATTGGCAATAAAATTTACCTTGAGATTGATGGCGTTAATTTTTCCGTTACTTGTGTATTTATAGGTATGCTTCACAACGAATTCATGCTTATTACTTTTCCTAAACGGTATAAAAGTGTTAAAAATAAATTATTTTCCGGTAATAAAATGGTTGTAAAATATCTCTATGAAGGTTCTGTATATGCCTTTCAAACCAGTGTTATAGAAACAATTACCAATCCTATAAAAGCCATTGCCATTGAATATCCCAAAGTAGTTCAGCAAAGAGAATTAAGAAATTTTAAAAGAAATGATGTTGTTATTCCCGGAAGAATTGAAGCTAAAAATGTTGAGTTTAAAGCTGTAATTTTTGATATAAGTAAAAAAGGCTGTAGATTTAAATACAGTGACAGTCAAAATAATATGACTCCCTTAAGAGAGGATAACCTTTTAAGAGTTTATCTGCAGTTTCCAGGAGTTGCCGAAGAAATTGGTGTAATGGCATGTGTCAGAAATGTTAAACGAGTCCAGGGGGAGCTTTCCATCGGTGCCGAGTTCCAAGATATCACAAAAACATTTTTAACTGCTTTAATGCATTTCTTATATTCCATTGAAGATTTTTAAAAAAAAGTAAAACAATTTGGCCCAAAAAAGACTAAATTAAAATCATTCTCCAATTACCTTGACCAAGACACGTTTTTTCCTTCTGCCGTCAAACTCACCATAAAAAATTTGTTCCCATGTACCAAAATCAAGCTTGCCTTGTGTAATAGCAACAATACTTTCTCTGCCCATTATTTGTCTTTTCATATGGGCATCTGCATTGTCTTCTCCAACATTATGCCTATACCCTGAGACAGGTTCATGTGGAGCAAGTTTTTCAAGCCAGATATCATAATCATGATGTAAACCTGATTCATCATCATTGATGAATACAGAAGCTGTAATATGCATTGCGTTTATCAATACAAGGCCTTCGGTAATTTCACTTTCATTAATACAATCTTGAATATCAGAGGTAATATTAATAAACGCTCTTCTTGTTGGAATCTCAAACCATAATTCTTTTCTATATGTTTTCATAAAATCAAATTCCTTTTTGTTATTCAGTTATGAAATAACTGATTTTAAACAATGTTTAAAGCAGGTTTCCCATCAGATTTCTTCCACCCTTTTTTACACCAACTTTTAGCCCAACCTTTGGTTGTTTTTAATCAGGGGTTTGTGTAATGTATAACGCTGAAGCAGTAACACAATAATCTTCAAGAAGTTTTTGCCACTGATCTGGATTGGAAGCTTTAAGCATCAAAATCTGTTGATGAATAGAGCTCATTTGAGCCCGGAGACGCTGAACTTCGATTTGTACAGTATTTGATACCTTGGTTTGCACCATGGCTGGTCTGGAAGCAGTGGGAGATATCACTCCTCTGGTCATTCCAGCCTCATTTCCAGCAGTTTTGGTAAAACTGGAAGGCTTGGTCGCAGTGGTTTTTGATGCCGTCTTGGTTTTCTCTTTCGCTGTTTTTGCAATATTTGGATAAGGTATTGGGATTGTACCACTAGCAGGGATCAGGGTTTTGCAAACATCAGGAAAACCCATTGACATACCACTGCTCGATTTCCCTTGCACATTTAAGTTGCTACTTCCTATTGTAATGGTCATAACTACCTCTCTTTTGATCAGATTTTTTTGTCACCCTGTTAATCTACTATCCTAAAAAATCATCAATAAAATTGCAGAATGTAATTGCTCTTAATCTTATAGTATCAAATACTACTATTCAAATCTTTGGCTTGTCAATTTTTTTTTAATAAAATACCCCGCCGCAAGCGGCCGGGATA
>CAZYDL010000384.1:0-3067 GCA_964646305.1 uncultured Desulfobacula sp.
TTAAATAATGTAGTTGACAATTGCATATAAATGATGCATATGTATGCATATGAGAACAACATTAAACATAGATGATCAAATATTGGAAAAAGCGTCTTTATTAACAGGTATCAAAGAGAAGACATCTTTGGTTCGACTTGGACTTGAGGCATTAATTGCCCGTGAAAGCAGCCGACGTCTTGCCAAACTTGGTAGTACAGAAAAAGGATTACGTTCCATTCCACGGCGAAGACCACTGATAGAAAAATATGATTCTTGTTGATACTTCAGTCTGGATCAACCACTTTAGAAGCAGTGAAAGAAATTTGGAAAAATTACTTTTCGATGGGGAAGTGCTGTGTCACAACCATGTTATTGGTGAATTGGCATGTGGGAATATAAAAAATCGGGAAGAAATCATTTCTTTATTACAAGCTTTGCCAATGGCTCCTCAAATTGAATTCAATGAGTATTTGTATTTTATTGATAGAAACAATTTAAATGGCAAAGGAATCGGTTTTGTCGATATACATCTTTTAGCTTCAGCTCAATTGGGCCAGGTAAAATTGTGGACTGCTGACAAAAGACTTAAAGCCATTGCTATAGAATTTGGATTGAACTATGAAAGGAAAAAATAACAAATCGATTGAGAAGGATTTTTAAAAGCTCAGCCGCTTTTAAAAACCTCTCATCTCAAACGTTAGCAATAGAACAAAATGGAGTCTAATTATGGGTTGGTTACTATTATTTATCGGAATACTTACAGAAATAGCTGGTTCAACTTGCATGAAACTCTCCTGCGGATTTACAAAAATATATTCTTTTTATTATTAAAAGTATTGTCCTAACATGAAAACAACAGAATTTTGTCCCCTGTTTGAACCATTTAGACCCCCATTGGAAAGATGGTGTGCCCTTAATGCTATAAACCAATTTTTATGGTTTTTTTTATTAAATTCAACGCCAATACCGGCCTGGGGATTAAAATTAAATCGATATGCCTGATTATTTACACGATAATCTGTGTAAATCACACCGATTCCTCCCTCTATATAAGGCCTGAAACTTTTTGTTGCAAGGCGGTCTATATAAACCATTGCCAGCATTCCCGCATTTGCTATTAATCGGACATCGTTATCCCAATAAGAGCCGCCAATTGAACCTTCTATTTTAAATCGCAAGTTCTCCGGAGCGTCATGGAACCATATTTGATCGTAATCCCATAATTTGAAAAGAGAAATTTGAAAAAAAAATGTATCATCGGATGGGTCATACGTATATCCGGAATTAAGAGAAATTCCGGTAAGTGTTGGTGCAAAATTACCCTCATCCTGCGCAATTAAAGCACAAGGTAGCAAGCTTGCAAAAATAATGATGATTAGAAGTGAAAGAATAAATTTTTTTTGTGTGTTGTTAACTTTCAAATATAGTTTCATTAATTTCGTCCATGCCGGATTTAAGAACAAGTTAACCACTCATCAGAGCATTAACATCTAACCGCTGTCAATTCAAATAATATAAATTTGTCAAGCATGGATATTACCTCTAAATAGAGTTAAAATCAAATACAAATCATAATTAATGATTCCTTTTGGGGACTTTCACCCCATAAGTTCACGCCCATGCCGGGTGCACACAAGCCACTGGGGTGGACCTGGGACTACTGAGCGGCTCTTCAAGATTTGAAGGTGATTTATGGGACAGCCATTACAGCACAATTACACAAATCATCACTTTTAAATGATGTCATATCCCCGGCACTTAATCCAGGAACAGGAAACAAACGGACAGTTAAGGGCTTATTCAGGCGGAAAGCCATCGTGCCCGTATCTCTCATTAAGGCGGTAATACTGTGGATGGAGGTATTGCCGGGAATAGGCACTGTATCTAATCCTATGCCGCAGACAGCACTATAAGTCAGTAAAGAACGGATATCGAAATCCGCATTTTTCGTACCTTCTGCAAGCCCTCTATCTTCTGTTACCGCAAGCATAAGCCCGGAAAAGCCTTTTAACTCGACATTTTTCACAGATTTAAACACCCTGGTTAACAATGAAGCTGCTTCCACGGTTCCCGATGCTCCGAAATATGGCACTCCAAGTTGTTTAAAAACATCAACCAGGCTTGAGCAGTCTTTTGAAGGTGCTGCGGAACTATCCATACCGGAAAATCTAAAGTCTGTATTCTCGTTGAAATTATCGATAATGTTTTTAATATTGGAGACATGATGGTTAAGAGCCCTGCTCATTGATTCGTAGTATCCTTTGAATAAGCTGTTGTGTCCATGGGTTCCATTTGTTTTATTGTATATTCTCAATACATTAACAAGCAGATCAGGAGTTTCCAGCCCGACTACATAACAATTACCAAGGTCTTTTCTGTGATAACCTGCGGGAAAATAAGGTATTAACGGCTCACAATTAAAGTTCACTGTAAAATTAAAATTGCCTTCGCCTCCTGGTGTTAATTTGCTTATTTCAGCTATAGCAAGAGCTGATTCATGTATTAAATCATTTTTGAGAAAACCATGCTTATCCAGCTTTACATTGACGCACGCATTGCACAGATCACCATATGATTTTATTAAGTGTGGAAGAAGAGATATTTCCTCTTTAGTTTTAGCCTCACCAATTGCAAATCTAACTCTAAGACCTGACAAATCAGCAGCATCCAATAAATTACTGATATATTTTAAATCTGATTTTGCTTTTTCAAGATTTTTAGTGTGCAAATATTCTCCAAACGGATTTGTAACAATGCGAATTGACTGTACTATATAGCCTTTTTTTGAAAATCTGTTTGCCAAATCAACACAAAACCTGGAGGCACTTAAAATAGAGGATTGCCATGTTGTTTTATCATGAGTTAAAACCAGAAATGTGGTAATTGTTCTTATTTTACATAGATTTTTAGATTTATAGCTCATTTAACATACCCGTGTTTATTATCTAACCCTGCGTCATGGGGCAGGAGTGTCGGAGAGATCCAAAATATATATTATCAATTGTTTGTATTTGAAAGAGTAACACATAAAAAAGGAATTAACAGGTACAGATTTTTAAAAAAATAAGCATGACAGATTTAAAAT
>CAZYDL010000385.1:0-3053 GCA_964646305.1 uncultured Desulfobacula sp.
CACAACAATCTCTGGTCAATGCGACTGAAAAAACATATCATCTCTCAAATAAACGTTATACTATTGGGATTGACGGTTACCTGAGCGTTCTTGATGCTCAACGATCCCTCTATGCACAGCAGCAGGTGCTTATTGCGCTCCGCCTGGCCGGACTTGCCAATCAGGTGAGGCTTTACGCAGTATTGGGCGGTGGCGGTGCATAGTCTGGGATATTACATCTGTCAATCTATTTTCCCATTGCCTTCCGAACCGCCGAGACCACCTCCTCAGGGCCGGGCCTAAAAATTTTTTCATGGGTGGGTGCTGCGGGTACCGGGATTTGGGGTGCACCGACTCGTATGACCGGCCCTTTAAGGGCATCAAATGCCTCTTCTGCAACCATGGCGGCCAGTTCTGCACCGAATCCACAGAAACGGTTGGCTTCGTGCACCACTACCAGTCGACCGGTCTTGCGAACCGAATCGAGGATAAACATCTTGTCCAGGGGTACCAGGGACCGCAGATCGATCACCTCACAGGAGATCCCCTGCTCACTCAGGGTTTTAAGCGCCTCTATTACCGTGTACAGAGCTACGCCATAGGCCACTATGGTACAGTCAGTCCCCGGCGATACCACGCGGGCTTTGCCAAGGGGTGTACGAATGTCTCCGGTTGATACTTCACCGGTCATGCGACTGAGCATCAGGTCTTCTACCACGATGACCGGGTCCGGATCAAATATGGCACTGAGCAGTAATCCCTTGGCATCTTCTGGTGTGGCCGGCCAGACTATTTTCAGGCCCGGGCTGTGTGCTATCCATGATTCAAGGTTGTGGGAGTGCTGACTGCCGGCACCAAAGCCTACGCCGGCCTTAACCCGTACTGTCAGGGGGAAGCTGGATTTGCCGCCGCTCATATAACGCAGTTTTCCAGCATGGTTGATCAGCATATCGCTCGCCAGGGTAATAAACGGGAAAAACATGATTTCCACTACCGGCCGCAAGCCCATGCAGGAGGCACCAACGGCCAGTCCGGCAATGGCCGCTTCACTGACCGGCGTATCCTTTACCCGTCTTCGACCAAATTTTTTCAAAAGACCGTGGGTGGGCATATTGGGATACTGATGGATGGAAACCCCCACTCCTTCGCCGGCGATAAATACATTCTCATCGATTTCCATGGCAATAGTGAGGGCTTCATTTAAGGCTTGTCCAAATGTTTTTTGACTCATGGCAGGACTCCTTCCCTGAATGGTTGGACAAATACATCGGTCAGGGCCGTCTCTGGTCCAGGATATGGACTTTCATCACCAAATGCCACGGCTACAGTCACACGCGTCTCGGCATCCTGGTCAATGGCCCGGATTTTAGCTTCGGTGAGCACATCATCATCCAGAAGCTTTTGGCGGTAACGATGTATCGGACACCTGGCCGCCCAGGTTTCCAGTTCCCCGGGATCCACATAATGCTGCCGGTCCTGTTCACCATGGCCACGCATGCGGTAGGTCAGCGCTTCAATAAAAGCAGGTCCCTTGCCCGAACGGCAGTACTCAGCCAGTTCGACGCCAATAGTGTAAACGGCCTCCACATCATTGCCATCCACACTCCGGCCAGGCATATTGTATCCTTTGGCACGCTGAAAAATGTGCGGCGTAGCACAATGCTCTTCATGCCGCTGTGCACCCGCCCAGCAATTGTTTTCGCAGACGAACAAAAGAGGCAGCTTCCAGATGCCGGCCAGATTCATGGCTTCATGCACGCTCCCTTCGGCTGCTGCACCATCGCCGAAAAAAACCACGGTGATTCCTCCGGCACGCTTGTAATGTTGGGCAAAGGCCGCACCAACGGCCAAAGGCGAACCTGCACCAACTACCGTGGAGGTCATCAGAACATTGATCTCTGGAACGGATAAATGCAGGGTTCCAGCCTTTCCACCGTTAACACCGTTATCTTTTGCCATGATTTCTGCCATCAGGGAATTAAGGTCCGCACCTCTTGCCAGCAGATGTCCATGGCTGCGGTGATTACTGATGATGACGTCCTCGGGTTCAAGGGCCGAAACTATGCCTGTGGCAACCGCCTCCTGGCCATTGGCCAGAATCTGCATACCCGGCATCCGGTTAGGCTCCTGACTAAGGGCTACGATTTTCTCTTCGAATCTGCGTATCAAAATCATGCTTGTATAAAGACGTATTCGAAGGTCTGGGATGATTGGGTTTTCTGTCATAAAACCTCTTTATTTGGTATCTATTTTTAAATCCAATTCAATCTCTTTTGTCCATGAGATTGAACTATAAAGAACTTAAATCATTTTGATTTAAAATGAAACTACTATTTCATTATATGTTTTTCTCCATTTAGCCGGATGCAATTCAACGCCTGGTTTTATGTAACCCACAGCCAGCAAAAGTGGAATCCAGTAATTATCAGGTATTTTGAATGCCTTTCGCACGGCCTCATGATCAAAGCCATCCATGGGATGGGTCTCAAGACCAAGGCTTGCAGCTGCATACATCAGGCTCATTGAAAAAAAGCCTGCATTTTTGGCTGCAAAAGCAAGATTGGCATCCGGACTCCAGTTATAGAGGGAATTTGTGGCGTTAAGGAACCAGTCCCGCTGGTCCGGCTGCATGGAGTTGGACTTCAGCATTTCTTCCCAGTTTTTCTCAAACATGGGATTTCCTTCCTGCCAGCCATTTTTATCTGCAAGAATGATTAAAACAACCGGAGCTTCAACCACCTTGGGTTGGTCCCACGCCAGTGATTTAAGCTTTTCTTTTTCACCTGGATCCCTTAGTACTATGAGATTCCAGGGTTGGATGTTAAAACTGGAGGGTGTATTTGCTGCGATACCCACCACTTCCTTTAAAAGGTCTTCCGAAACGTCTTTGTCCGTATCAAAAAAATTAATGGACCGTCTTTTTTTACTGATTTCTCGAAAATTCATGTCAACTCCTTTGTTTTATTTTTTTACAATTATTTATATGGTGCTAAATAAACCGGTTATCACACGTAAAAATTTTTGATTAATTGATCCATAAAATTGCCTGACCAACAGGTTTGTTGAAAAATCTT
>CAZYDL010000386.1:0-3029 GCA_964646305.1 uncultured Desulfobacula sp.
ACCCGATATAGTTTTTTTCAATAATTGCAATATCAGTGATGCCATGCTCCTTTGCAAGATAGTAAGCTGTTGCCAGGCTGTGAAGCCCGCCTCCAATGATGACCACATCATAATTTGATTTAAGTTTTTTCTTTTTTCCCCACAGGGGTTTATTTTTAAAAATCATTGGTTTTCCCATATCATTATGGATTTTTATTAAAGGTTCAATTTTTAATTACACACTATTACTTCAGTTTCTGAATTACGCTATGAAACAAATCATGTCAAGTTTTTTATAAAAAAAGATATTTTTTCTTTCATAAAAACTTGACACAAGCCTATTCTTTTTATAAAAATAAATACAATACTATTAAAAAATATGTTTTATACAGGGTATTACCATTGTATTAACAGGTAATACAGAGAGTTTATAAAAAATAGAATATATAATTTATAAACCTAATATAAATTTATCAGGCCAAAAAAAACAATGAATGATCCAATATCAAAGCCAGTAATAAACGACATTTCAAATAAAATAGATTCTCTGACGCCCAAAGCCCAGACCCTGGGAAATTATATAATGCAAAACCCCTCCAAAGCGGTTTTCATGACAACCAAGGAGCTTGCCCAAACCTGCGAGATCAGTGAAGCAACCGTTGTCAGATTTGTCAGCACACTTGGTTATGACGGGTATTCAGACTTTCAAAATGCATTAAAAGATTTTGTAAACACGGGCCTTTCTCTTCCCGAAAGAGCTGATATCAAAGGGATTAAAGAGCATGGTGCAGACAGGCTCCACAGAGGTATTCTTGAAGAACTGGGCAATCTTCAATTTTTATATGAAAATATCAATGTTGAAACCATGAATGAATTTGTTGATGAGTTGAATAAAGCCCATACTGTTTATGTGGTCGGTTCAAGGCTGTCCTATACATTTGCATATTATCTTGGCTGGTCCCTGACCAAGATCAGAAAAGGAATTCATATTTTAAAGGGCAGTGACAGCACATCCTTTGACATGCTTGCCAATGCCAACTCAAAAAGTCTTGTGATACTTGCCACCACAACAAGATATCCCAATGAACTTATAAAACTTGCCAGAATGATCAGGCGCAGCAGTCATACCCTGTTAACCATGACAGATTCAAATATCTGCCCTGTGGCAGGATTTGCAGATATATCCCTTGTGGTTCCGTCAAGATCTATTCCCTTTATTGGTAATGTATCAGGCATGCTTGCAGTGATTCAATACATTGTTCAGGAACTGGCAAACAAAAGAGGTAAAGATCTCGAAGAATATCAGAAACAGCTGGAACAAGTTTATCTGGAAAACGATATTTTATTTAATCTTGATCCAAGATAAAGGGAATCTGTATGTGACAGCTTTTACACTAAAATAGATAGAGAGGAAATTATGCTGCAAACCCAGGAAGAACTCCTAAAAGTATTAGACCAGAACAATATTGAATATACAAATCATGAACATCCGGCTGTATTTACGGTTGAAGAGGCTGATATGCACCATAAAGGCATAGAGGGCGTTCACAGTAAAAACCTGTTTTTCAAGGATAAAAAGAAAAACCTGTTCCTTGTTGTCACCCTTTCTGACAAAGCAATTAGAATCAAGGAGGTGGCAAAAAAAATCGGTGCAAAAAGCATGTCCTTTGGCAAACCTGAGCTGCTTGCCCAGGTTCTTGGAGTGATCCCAGGAGCAGTAACTCCCTTTGCTGTTATCAATACAGGCGACCATAAGATTAAAGTAGTTCTTGATGAAGAGATGATGGAAAATGATCTTCTTAATTTCCATCCCCTTGAAAATACAGCCACAACAACAATATCTTCAGAAGATTTGATAAAATTCATGGAATACTGCAACCAGGATTTTGAAATCATTCGATTGTAGTATGTGGGGGTTCTATTGACATTTCTTCTTTAAGCATGCAGCAGGCAATTTTATATTCAGGAGTTCCGTTTTTTTTATAGGAAAGATTTTTTGGCTGGATCATTTTGTTCATGACACACCCTTCAGGGATGGTCAGATTAAACAGATCCTGCTCATTGATTTTGGGAGTGGAGATAAGTCTGTTCTGCCTGATTTCAAAGGAGTGCATGGCAAAATCTTCGCATATGGGACATTGATATACTCTGCCATTGGGAAATATAAAATAGTTGTCCGCCACATTGCCTGCACATTGAAAAATCTCATTGTCATCAAGAAATACTTTTGGATAGCTTACAATAATACCATGGGCTGCAATATTTTGAGCAACTTTTGGAATTGTGGCAAGCCAGTTTTTCTTTGATACCTGGTGATTACCGCTATTTTTAGAAGATTTACCCCTCATGCCGATCACCTGGATAAAAAACCGCTTAATACCAAGGTTTTTTATCAGATTTTCCATTAATTCAAGTTCATGGAAATTCTTATCAGAAACAGTGTAGATCATTGAACATGAAAAATTTTTAGCAATGGCTTTTTTAAGACCTTCCATGACCTATCATAACTTCCCTGGCCTCTGATGGCATCGTTGGTTGCCCTTGTAGCACCATCTAGGGAAAAAGAAAAATAATCAATATCCTTACAGGAAATATTCTCAAGAATATCATGGAATAAATAGCCGTTGGTGTCTATGGTAATCGAGTTGAATCCAAGATGTTTAGCTTCTTTTACTGCAAGGTGCAGATCTGGATGAAGGGTGGGTTCTCCTCCAAGGAAAACAATATTGGTTTTACCGGCATTATTAACCAGAGCTTGATCAATTGGATTGTTATCAATCAGGACTCTCTTGGGATTTTCTTTATTTAAATCAGGTCTGTTTGCAAAAAGTTTGAGCCACTCTTTGATGGTATCAATATCAAGGGTGTTACTTCCATGCTGGTCCTTATTGATATAACAGTGGGTGCAGGAAAGATTGCATTTTGTAAGGATATGGAAGAACAGATTGGAAGAATCCTTTGAAAAGGCAACAGTCTGTTTCTGCATATTATCCCATACACTGTTTTGTAAAGTTTGGATCAAAGGCAACAGGGTATTGCCCGTCAAAGCA
>CAZYDL010000387.1:0-489 GCA_964646305.1 uncultured Desulfobacula sp.
AGTTCCAAAATCATTGAACACTCAGTAAACGTGTTAGCACTTACAGCGCAATACTGTTTTTTCAAAAGATATTCTGATGATGAAGTCAAAAAATTTTGTCTTTGTGCCCTTTTGCATGATGTTGGTACATCCCAAATTGACAAACAAATACTAGAAAGAAATGAAAGCCTTTCCGATAAGGAATTTGCAACACTTAAAACCCATACTTTGATAGGTTTTAAGGATATAAAGCCCATCCCGGTTTTTGACAAATCTGTAGCTATAACTGCGCTTGAACACCATGAATTATTAGATGGTAGTGGGTATCCTAATGGCATTAAACAGATATCATTTGAAGCGCAGGTTATTGGTCTCATTGATTGTTATGAGTCTTTGAAATACCGTGATAAAACATTTAAAAAGGCCCTAACTCCTTATGATGCACTACGAATTATTAAAAAAAATGTAGTGCAGGGGAAATATAATAAACAGGTTTTTGTTGATTTGTGT
>CAZYDL010000387.1:499-3029 GCA_964646305.1 uncultured Desulfobacula sp.
AGCAGGTTCATAGCCGGAGTAGATCAATGATATTGATACTGAATCTTTAATACAAAATTTAAAAAAATAGGGAAAATTTTACAATACTTTTTTTAATCTATGAATGACCAAAATCAAACTTAATGCCCATAAAAAACTCAGAAGCAATGGAAGGCCCACTTAAAACAAGTTTACCGGCTTTACCAGAGACAATCGAAATCTTATTTTTTGATGGAATCGGACTAATAATTAGACAACAGCTTGATAAAAAAATAAAGTAGGTTAAAAATGATAAACAATATATATCCAGAATCTGTTGAAGAATCAGGGAATTATTTAAGAATGGCCCTGAAAAATATTTCTAAATATAAACTGCCCTATAATCCTATCTCCTATTTGCTGTGGTATGAATATGCCACTGGGCGGAATGACAGACTTATCGGGGATATCGAAGTATTTATTGATAAAAAGGAACCCATTACAGTCAATATTATTGCTAAGCTATTCATAAAGCATATAGCTGACAATCAAGTCCTGTTTGCTGAAAAAAAAGCCAGAAAATTTCAAAAAGTACTGATAGAAATGATCAATTACCTGAGCCAGTCAGGAGACAAAATTGATGTCCAAGGTAATGTGTTGGAAACATGTGCCTTAGAGCTTAGTCAAGCAACTTCCTTAGATACTATCACCGGAATTACGCAACGTATTGTTTTGGAAACAAAATCAATGGTTGAATCCAGCAAAATTCTTAAAAGCCAACTTGACTCATCCGTATCCGAAATCAACAAGCTTGGTCAAGAGCTTGAAGGGATCAAGCGCGCTGCCAAAACGGATATGTTGACCAGCCTTTTAAACCGGCGTGGATTTGATGGTGCCATAGCTCACGCTTTAGCAAAGACAACCCATGAGCCGTTATCAGTAATTATGCTGGATGTTGATCATTTTAAAAAAGTGAATGATTCATATGGTCATCTTATTGGTGACAATGTTCTTAAGATGCTCAGTAAATTAATTAAAGACCATATTAAGGGTAAAGATATTGCAGCCCGGTTTGGAGGAGAAGAATTTATTCTGGCTCTTCCGCAAACCCCCCTTGAGGGTGCATATGCTCTTGCTGAACAAATCCGGATAAGTCTGAAGAAAATGAATTTAAAGATTAAAGATACGGGCAAATCAATAGGGCAGATAACTATATCTTTAGGCATTGCATTGTATAAGAAAGGTGAATCTATTGAGGATATCATTAAAAGAGCGGATGATGCCCTGTACCATGCAAAAAATACCGGTAGGAACAGAACGGTTACTGAACTTAATCTTGAGAACGGATAAATAATTTAGACGAATTCTAAACCATCCAATAATGATTGACTAAAATAATATTTTTATACACTGTATATAATTTTAATACATATCCTTTTGAATAACTTATCTTAGCCGTATCCTTGGTTTTATACCCCTGATATGCCAAAAACAAAGCATATCTTTGTGCAAAGTGTATATAAAAAATATACTATATATAAAAGACATCTCAAGGCTATATCAAATAAAAACAATAGAATCAAATAGTTACAAATCCCACTTTAGCATGGCACACTATATGCAAAATTCATTGCCAGACAACAAAATACAAAATTTGTTTTATCTTTTAAAAAGGAGGTTTATTATGAAAAATCAGACAAAAATCATGGTTGTTGATGATGAACTTGGCATTTGTAAAAATGTGGAAAAAATTCTTGTAAAAAACGATTATTATGTTGTGCATACACAAAGTGCAGGCAGGGCTCTTGAAATGATGAAAAAAGAGTCATTTTCACTTCTTATTTCAGATATTGTAATGCCTGAAATGAATGGTCTGGAACTGCTGAAACAGGTTGCAAGCGAGATGCCTGACACTAAAACCATCATGATGACAGGTTATGCATCAACCGCCACTGCGGTAAAAGCGATCCGCCTTGGAGCCCTTGATTATATTCCCAAACCTTTTACTCCTGATGAATTAAGAACAACCGTAAATAAAGCTTTGACTGGTGGCCTGGAACAGATGAGTATCTCTGATGAGCAACGAGATGCCATAGAGATAATGGATATTGATATAGATCTTAGAAGTGGGGTTACAACTAATTTTCAAAGCCAGGATAAAGAAATTATCGTGGATGAAATTGTACAAACTATGGAGTTCCATTGCAGTGTGGGTGATATGGTTTGTGATGTTATGGAAAAACTTGGTACTCTATGTAAAACCGGGCTTAAAAAAGATTATTGTCCTAAAATAAAAGCCATGGAAAAAAAGGGGCCAAAACTGTCATCATTTAACCCCAAAACCATGATAGGCATAGATCAGCCCTTTGATTATGATGAAGTTCTTGCTATAACCGGGCCAGAATATGTTCACAATCTGAACAGAGATGGTTTTGCTTTCCTGCCCTATGAAGAACTGAAAAAAGTCAAAATAGTTGAAACAAGAACTCAGCAGGACAAAATTTCTGTTTCTGCAAAAAACAGCATGTTAAAGAATATCCTTGTGGTGGAGGATGAGGTTTCAGTAAATAAT
>CAZYDL010000388.1:0-3010 GCA_964646305.1 uncultured Desulfobacula sp.
ATATTGCAGTTAGAACAACGTTAATTGTTTACAAATCATTTTTTTCTTATGTAACTGCTTATATTATCCGCTTTTACCTTGATTCTTGATATCTTGACGGATTACATCTTCAGTTGCATGTTGACCTACAGTAGACACAAAATAGCCATCAGTCCAAAATTCTCCTCCCCCACAACTGCTTTTTTACAGACGGGACTTTTGAAAATATCTCTCTTGCTGCTATACTTTTCACTTTACTCACTATCTTCGTTGGGCTATATGTCGGAACCGATTGGATTAGAAAATGGATATGGTCCCCTTCTGCAACTATTTCCAGAAAACGGATTTCATAGCGTTTAGAAATTTCTATGCAAGTATTTCGAAGAACCATGTCTACCTATTAGCATGTAACACAAGGCATAAAACATATGCCAAATAATTATTTTGGAATGTTTTGTTACACGAATTAATGCGATTCTTGAGAGTTTATGATGATGTAATATAAGGTATGCCTTTTGGACTTAATGGAAGGAAGGGATAGTGTATAGTAGTCTGACCGTAAATTCTCCCAGGTCACCTGGATAATATAGGAATCAATCCGGTATTATTTAACCGACCTAAATCAATGTTCCTGTTTCCACTTTCAAACAGGCACGGGGGGACTGGCATGGCGAAGCGTTAATAAATACCCTTTCAGATTTTTTCGGTAGAATTTTTTAAAGAAAAACCACAGATATAAAAAAAGCAGAGCCTCCCATTTAATCCAAGAGACCCTGCTTTAGTTTAGATAAAATCTTATAATTATATTACTGTTTTTTCCTTCTGTTCACTCCTACAAGTCCGAGAAGACCTAAGGCAAGTAAAGATATTGTTGATGGGACGGGAACAGTAGATGTATAAGACTCAACTTCCCACCAGAATTCTCCACTCGAATCTGGGTCAAAATTCATTATTACACTTAAATCACCTTCTATACTATCAACATAGGTTCCAGAACCAATAGTATGATTTAAAAACCTAACTTCATCCCAGTCATAGTCCCCTGACTCAGGCCAGATATCTCCACCCATCTGTACATCTGCATAAGCATAGGCAGATGTGCCGAGATTCGCTTCCAAATCAATATCCATCTCATAATGAGCATTTATAGTAATAGATCCGCCAGTAGTACCGCCATCAACTGCAAACCAGAAATAAGACCACGCTGCTGTATAGGCCTCCTGATTTCCTGAATCAAGTACAGAGCGTCCGTGAGCCTCCAGAGAAACAGGTGTTCCATTGGACGCTTCTGTTTTAGCAGATACTTGAGCATGAGTGAAGTTGGCGAATATCTCTGTATCAGCAAAATCATTGTCTTCATCTTCAGACGATGGTATTGCTTCATCACTATCGTTTGCATAAATCTGGGAGGAAGATTCATCACCCCAATAATCAAAATCAATAGTCACACCATCGAGGATAAAGCTAATATCGGTGAGTTTGACATTGCTGGTTGCAGTGGTTGCGGCAAACACCAACCCTGAATTGAGTAATAAAAAACACACAAAGGTCGAAATAATTTTTCCCATACTTGGATTCCTTACAAATAACAAAAGTTTAAAAAACTCTTCTCTAGTTCATATGATTATTTTTTTTGGCAACCAGGCTATCTCCCCATGAGACCCTTTGGCTTTCCGTCCCTGCTTCACAACAGGTTTGGCTTTATCAGCTAATATATTTTTCATACTTTATTACGCAACTAATGTACCATTGAAAATAGAGGTTGAAACGCCCTATTGACGGTACAGGTATTAATGCCTATGTAAAAAATGTAATACTTTTTATGTAGAAAATGTAATACTTTTAGGAAAACTTTTATCCACTGTTTTTTTCTGCTGACACAGTTTATATGAATATGCGAATAGAATCATTCTTGACATTTTGCTCCTTGACTCCATGTCCGCTTCTCTGGCACACATTTCTCAATCGGAAAACGTGAAAATAACTGATTGACCATCTGACGAAGGTTTTGAGGCAATTCCTTGCGTTGCTACCATGACCTTACAAAGCCCTTTTTCCTTGCGTACTTTAAAAGCTACAAGGTAATACCCTCACAACTTTTTACACAGACGCACCGTTTTGAAACAGATTATCCGGTATACTTAGAATTTTTCAGGTGTTCCAGGTCAAGCCCATAGTCCAGATTATTCACAAGATCCTTTAGCAGCTTGGTTGGTGTCCCCCGCTTAACATAAGTACCAAATGTTATAGAACCCTCTGAGTGTCCCATCAAGGTTTTAAGGCTGTGATCATTTATTCCATTGTGGCTCAAGTTGGTGCCAAATGTATGCCTAAAGCTATGGAATACCTTATTGGTGATCCCTACAGATTTCTTATATCTTTCATTAAACCATCGGCTGACATAAACACCATACCGCCCACCATGCGGGTTAAGATCATGCATGAAGTGTGTTTTCTTGCGTTGTTTAAGCTCTTCAACCATTCTTATAATACCAAGATCCTCAACAAGAAAAGGATGCAAAGGCACTAATCTTCTACTGGAAAGATTCTTCAGGGTCTTATCTTCATCGGTAACTATATTGATACACCAGATGCCTTCGTGTTGCTCAAAATCAGTCAACCGCAGGGAACATATCTCTTCCTGTCTGGCGCCTGTAAAAGCTGCGAGTATCGGACTCCAATACATATAGGATCTGGAGAATTTATCCATGGTGTATTGATCTGAATTAAAGATAGCCTTAAGGTCATCTTGTGTAAAGATTTCTCGTTCCTCATCAGCTCTTTTTGTCTTCTTTACGTTCATGCCTTCGGCAGGGTTGAGAAGGATCTCACCGTTTATTCTTGCATACTCAAATAAGGAATTAGCACGACCTAAAAGCTTGTTGATTGTGTGGATTGCAATAGTCTTTTTAGGTTTAAGTTTAAGGATCTCATGAATAGTCAGATCACGGTACCTTTTATCAAGTTTCATACTTGGCGGTAATTTCATTATATCCCTTTTATATTGTCCCATCAACTTTCGATCAATGGA
>CAZYDL010000389.1:0-3008 GCA_964646305.1 uncultured Desulfobacula sp.
TTTTTTCAAGATCCAGAAGGGACAATAAATCTTTTTTCACAATTCGTTTTCTCCTGTACTATAAAAGGCTGTCCACGGCAGATATCAGCCTGTCGATTTCTTTGTTTTCAATTATCAGGGGTGGTGCAAACCTTAAGATTTTATCCTGGATCCCATTTATTATAAAACCTTTTTTAAATAATTGTTCCACAAAAAAAGCGGCATCCCTGTCAGGTTTTAAGCTTAATTCCAGTCCAAGCAATAGTCCTTTTCCTCTTATGCCCACGACTCTTGCATGTTTAGCCTTAAGCTTTTCCAGCTGCTCTTTAAAATATTGGCCTTTGGCACAAACCTGATCAAGAAATGATTGATCACTGATAATGTTTACAACTTCCAATGCTGCGGCTGTGGCAAAGGGTGTTCCCCCAAAGGTTGTGGCATGACTGCCATAATCAAAACCTGTGGCAGCATTCTGGGTTGCCAGCATGGCACCTATTGGCAAGCCGTTGCCAAGGGCTTTGGCAAGGGTCATGATATCCGGTGTTATATTGTACAGGTCATGGGCAAAAAGAGTTCCGCACCTTCCCATGCCGCACTGGATTTCATCAAAGATCAACAGTGTTCCTGTTTTATCACAAAGCTGCCTCACCGCTTTAAGATATTCAGGATCAGCAGAGATAATACCTCCTTCACCCTGGACCGGCTCAAGCATAACTGCACAAACAGTCCCATCAATTTCATTTTTTAATGCTTTAAAATCATTAAAGGGCACATGGGAAAATCCTTTGAGCAGTGGATAAAATCCATCTTTGATTTTATCCTGTCCCGTGGCTGACAAGGTTGCCATGGTTCGTCCATGGAAGGATTGCTCCATGGTAATAATTTTAAACCTGTTATTCTCACCTTTTTTTTGGAAATACCTTCTGGCAAGTTTTATTGCAGCCTCATTTGCTTCTGCCCCTGAGTTTGCAAAAAACACCCTGTCGGCAAAACTTATTTCACATAATTTTGAAGCAAGATCTGCCTGGGGCATGGTATAGAAAAGATTGGACACATGTACAAGGGTTGAAGCCTGTTTATTGATGGCTTGTGTGATTTTTGGGTGGCAATGTCCAAGACTGCACACAGCAATTCCAGATAGAAAGTCAGTATACTTTTTACCATCCTCATCCCAGAGAAATACTCCCTCTCCTTTAACAAATGCTTTTCCCTGTCGAAGATAGGTTTGAAATACAAAATTTTCTGTTTTTTTTATTGAATCCATAATGTCTATATTTAATATTAATTGTTTATATAAAAAACTGTTAATCTAATTTTTTGTATGTTTTGCTTGTAACTTTCAGGTTATTGTATGAGATGCTCCATCAAATCCGCCACATGGCGGTTAATCCACAAAGACCTGGGTGCCTATACCAGAATCAGTAAACAATTCAAGCAATACTGCATGGGATAATTTCCCATTGATAATATGGGATTTTTTCACGCCATTGTTTAATGCATCCAAAGCGCATTCTACCTTGGGAATCATCCCACCCTTAATGCCTTTAAGTTTAATCATCTCTTTTATATCTTCTGCATTTATGGAAGAGATAAGTTTACTGTCATTATCCAATACTCCATCCACATCAGTTACAAGCATGAGACGCTCTGCATTCAATGCTGCTGCAATCTTTGATGCAACAAGATCAGCATTGATATTGTATGTTTCACCATTTTCTCCAATACCAACCGGTGCAATAATGGGAATAAAACCTTTTTCTATCAAGGTGTAAATAATATCAGGATTAATATTAGAGACTTCTCCCACCATACCCGGATCAATAATTTCAGGAGGCTTGTTTTCATCTTCCTGATGGTAAATAGTCATTTTCCTGGCTGTAATCAACATGCCGTCTTTACCGGTCAGTCCCACGGCTTTTCCACCCTTGCGATTAATGCGGGCAACAATATCTTTATTGACTTTACCGCCAAGAACCATTTCAACAACATCCATGGTTTCTCCATCTGTATATCTCATGCCCCTGATAAATTTTGAGGTAATACCCATGGAATCTAATACTTTATTAATCTGAGGCCCCCCGCCGTGTACAACAACAGGATTTAATCCAACATATTTTAATAAAGTAATATCATTGGCAAAATCTTTTTTAAGCTTTTCATCTTTCATGGCATGGCCGCCATATTTGATCACAATGGTTTTGCCGGAAAAACTTTTAATATAAGGCAATGCCTCAATAAGTATGTCTGCAACATTTGATTTCATAGGATATACCTTGACAGATCTTCATTTTTAACAATGTTCATCAATTGTTTATCAACAAATAAAGCATCAATTATAATATGTTTCTCTTCAATATCCGGTGCTTTAAAAAGAATCTCTTCAAGAAGTTTTTCCATCAGGGTATGAAGCCTTCTTGCACCGATGTTTTCCGTAGTGGAGTTTACTTCCACAGCAATATCAGCAATTTTTCGTACGGCATCATCTGTAAATTCAATCTCCACTCCATCGGTTCTAAGAAGAGCAATATACTGGAGAATAAGAGCATTTTTAGGTTCTGTTAGAATCCTTGTAAATTCATTGGCTCCAAGGGAATGCAATTCTTCTCTGATGGGGAACCTTCCCTGAAGTTCAGGAATAAGATCAGAAGGCTTTGCTACATGGAATGCTCCTGAAGCTATGAACAAGATATGATCGGTTTTTACAATTCCATATTTTGTCGGCACAGAACTTCCCTCAACAATGGGGAGAAGGTCTCTTTGTACACCCTCTTTTGAGACATCAGGCCCATGACTTGAATCTTTGCCAGCAATTTTATCTATTTCATCAATAAAAATAATCCCGGACTGCTCCACCATGTTAATGGCATCGCTCTTTACCTTTTCCATATCCACAAGATGTGCTGCCTCTTCCTGTGTGAGAAGTTTTAAGGCATCTTTAACCTTTACCTTCCGCCGTTTGGTATTTTTAGGCATTATATTTCCAAGCATACCCTTTATATCAATGCCCATCTCCTCAATTCCAGTATTGG
>CAZYDL010000390.1:0-3005 GCA_964646305.1 uncultured Desulfobacula sp.
CTTAAATAGATTTTTATTAGTAAACAATAACAAAATAGATGTCAATAATAAAATATTTAAACATCCGATTTTTTAATATTTTAAAATATCACTTGACAACTATCAAATTAATAATGTAATCGATAGGACATTGTTAAAAGAATATTTCAGAATCAATTAAGATAAGGAGAGTAGAAATCGTGGGCTTTGAATTTGAAGCTGTGAGAGTCAACAGGATATCCCAAAATATTGCAGAACAAATTCGAGGAGCTATTTTGGCGGGAGAGCTAAAAATTGGTGAGCAGCTTCCTCCTGAAAAAGATTTTGCCAAACATTTTGGTGTGAGCAAGTCATCTTTGAGAGAAGCATATCGGGCATTAGAGGCATATGGACTCCTTGAAATACGTCAGGGCATGTCTGGTGGTGCATTTATTAAAAAAGTTGATTTTGCCACGGTTAAAGACAGCCTTGTGAACTACTTTTTTTTCCAAAACCCGGGTCTTAAAAGCTATACCCAGGTGAGGTTATGTATTGAGCCACAGGTTGTTGAAATATGTGCTGAAAAGATTACAGCAGAAGATATTGAATACCTTGAAAAGAATATCTCAGACATGGAACAGGAGATAGACGGTAAAAGTTTTATAAGCAACCTTGACATTGCTTTCCATAGGAAACTGGTTGACATTACAGGAAATGAAATCATCAGCCTGCTTGTTGAAAGTATTCAAACTGCTTTAATTAATATTAAACAGATAGTGCATACAGATGAACAATTTCTAACAATGGTCTGCGAAGGTCACAAGCGGATTGTGCAGGCCTTAAAAGAGAAAGATCCTGAAAAAGCCCGTCAAGCAATGATGGAACATATAAATGAAGTAGAAGAAGGAATGCTGGCAAGTAAAAACGGCTCAATGATCATTACTGAAAAAGGGCTGAAGAAAAAAAATAACAATTCTTAATATCCAATACAAATTTTAAGATATAAAAATAATTAGCAGGAGGAATTAAATGGCCGATAAGTCAAATGTTGATTCTAAAATCACAAAAAAATTATGTGAAATTGTAGGTGAAAAAAATGCAACCGATTATAAGCACATCCGTTATGCTTACTCCTATGATTTATCCTTTGTGAAACCTAAACTGCCGGATTATGTTGTCATGCCCACAAGTGTGGAACAGGTTCAGGGAGTAATGAAATTTGCCAACCAGGAAAAAATCCCTGTTACACCATTTACAGCTGGCAGTAATATTGGCGGGCTGTGTATCCCTGAAAAGGGTGGTATTTTACTGGATATGAAAAGGATGGATAAGATTATCCGTATTGATGATGAATCTCATTATGCTGTTATAGAGCCAGGGGTTTCCCATGCCAAGTTAGCAGCAGCCCTTGCAAAATTCAATCTCAGGTGGAGCTGGCCAGTCGGGCCTCCTTCAGGCTCGGTATCTTCCAATGCTATCTGTCATGGGATTGGTGGGTTAAGTGGGCGATACGGCCTTAACAGTGAAGAGATAACCAGTATGGAAGTGGTATTACCCACAGGAGAATTAGTCCGCGTTGGCTCCTGTGCCATTCAGGAAGATTCCTGGCACAGCTGCATGCCTTTGCCAAGAGTGGATGGACTGTTTACTGGATGGCTTGGTACCACAGGAGTCATTACAAAAATTGGTGTTCGTATTCACCCCACACCACCTATCTTAAAAGTTTTTACAGTATCAGCTGAAAAAATAGGTGATATGAGTTCATATATGAGAAATCTTAGTAATTATGAAATATGTGATGATATAACTGGTGTATCATGGTGGCTGTCACAGGTACCAATTCCTTATCCCTATAAACCAAAACCTGATGATGCACCAGAATGGGTATCTTTTGCCACAACATTTTCCTGGACTGAAAAAGAGAAAGAAGCCAGGGAAGAAATTTGGCAAATGGTGTTTGATGAAGAGACCAAAAAAGGTACCTCGCTTAAAGAAACTGATTATCCAGAAGAAGCTTTAAAGGCAAGAACTCAACTGCCCAGCCAGATTGTAGGCTCAACCAAAAATTATACAAAGCAGGCAGGGGCTGGGATTTCATGGCCAGGAACTTTTACTCCACTTAACCGGTGGGAAGCAGTTTATAATGAATGGAAGAAAATTCTTATTGGCCGCAACCTGTCACCTTCTGTTAGAATAACCAATTACAGAGGCGTTCACTATGGCATGCTGCGTGCTATGATTCCCTTTCCTAAAAAAGATCCAGGACCAGTTGAGAATGCACGACAGGCCATTGTTGAATGCTTGAAAGTCGATCTGGATCATGGTGGTGTTCCATACAAACCACCTGTCGATTTTGGCAGGGAGATAAACAAAAGAGCTCATCCAGGATATGTTGAACTGCTAAGAAAGGTCAAGCATATGCTTGATCCCAATAATATCATGAATACTGATAAACTGGCTCTTTAATGATCATGCAAAATTGATATTTTTTAAAAATTTGTGTTGTAAATATATTTGGAGGCTTTTATGAAATGGGATATCCCTTCGCTTGAAGAGTTAGAAGACGTAATATGGAAATGCACTGCATGTGGAAACTGTAAAACAACTTATGAATTTGGTCCACCGCCAACCTATGGTGAAATATGTCCGGCTGGAGTTGAGTTTGGGTTTGATGGAAATATGGCATCAAAAGGAAAAATATCCTTTGCCAGAGGAATTCTTGACGGTGAGTTAGAGTGGACACCGGAATTTGTGGATGCAATATATAAATGTACTGTTTGTGGTGGATGTCAAAATCAGTGTGAACTGGATCATAAACCATTTATTCCGGAAATTATCGAAGCCATGAGGCGTAAGGCTGTTAAAGATGGAGCCGGCCCTATGCCAACTCAGAAAGTAATTGCCCAGTCCATGAGAAGTTTTGATAATCCATATCAGGGTCCAAGACGTGTTAGGACTGACTGGACTCGACCTTTTAAAAAAGCAAAGAAACCTATTAAAAATATTATGAAACAGCTTCTTATATGAAAAATAAAAAGAAAAATGGG
>CAZYDL010000391.1:0-2990 GCA_964646305.1 uncultured Desulfobacula sp.
GAATTTTCTTGCACAAAGCACATTGGAGTGATAAAGTTATTAATTTTGTTAAGGGGTTTATTATTGGCATTATTATCGGGGCAGCAGGTGAAATATTGTTTAAAAAATAGCTTTGTTTATGGTTTGTTGTGTTGCATTCTATGGATCACCGGGTGCAGCGAACCAGAAAAAAACACCACTCAATTTTTAATTAAATCTCAAGTGATAACTATTTCAAGTATGGATTTTTCAGAGGAACTTGACCTTAAAAGAGCAGCATATCCATATGATATCAAGGACAATCAAGGAGAGTATAATCAAATGGTTATTTCTCTTGTTAAAATACTTTCCGAGGAGATTGTTTTGCTCACTGCTGCTACAGCAAAGAATATTACCATTACCCAACAAGAAGTCTTAACAGCTGAAAAAGAGTTTAAAAAAGATTATCCAGAAGACAGTTTTGAACAGATTTTATTGGAAAATGCCATCTCATATCCTCTCTGGAAAAAACGTTTTAAAAAAAATATGATTATTGAAAAACTCATTGACCTGGAATTAAAGCAAAAAATTGAAATCACACCCAAAGATATTGTTGATTTCTATAACAGCCACAATACAACAACAATAGATGATGCAAAAAATCAACCCGCTTTTTTAAATAAAATTGAAGATGAAGAGGAGTTGGTAAGAAGACTTCGCATGCAAAAAACCCAGGATAATTATGATGATTGGATACAAGAGCTTTACAAAGCTTATCCCGTTGAAATCAATAAAGAGAAATTAAAAGATTTTTTAATAGATATTAAAGGAAACAAGGAAGATAAAAATGATAAAGAAAATTAATCGGATAATTTTTTTGTTATTGGGCATGAGCTTGATTTTTTGCGGGTCTCCATCGGCTGAAGTTGTGGATAAGATTATTGCCATTGTGGATAATGATATTATTACTCTGGTTCAATTAAATAAGGGGACAGCAAACTATAGAAATAAAATTGATGCAGGGTCGTATTCTGAGGACCAAAAGCAAACAATGATTAAAGAGGTCAATGAAAATATTTTAAATGCTTTAATTGACCAGTCTTTAACCCACCAGGAAGCCCAAAAATATCGCATTGCAGTGTCAGAAAATGAAATTAATAACTCCATGGAAAAAATATTGAGATCAAAATCTTTGACCCGAGAAGAGTTTGGAAAAGCTCTGGAACAGGGGGGACATACCATGGAAGATTATCGTGAAAATTTAAAAAAACAGATCTTACAGACTAAGATAATAAATTATTCAGTAAAATCAAAAGTAGTTATCATGGAACCTGACATTGTGCTTTATTATAAAAACCATAAGGAAAAATATTCAGGTCAGATAAAACATCACCTGAGAAATATAATAATGAACAATGAGGAGAAGATTGGAGAAATAAGAAAACAATTGGATGGGAAAAAGGATTTTAAAACCCTTGCAAAAAAATATTCCATGGCTCCAAATGCCGAAGATGGCGGTGACCTTGGAATCTTTGAAATAAAGAATTTTTCCGATGACATCAAAGCAGAGATATCAAAATTAAAAAAAGGTCAATATAGTAATGTGATTTCAACTCCCCAGGGGTTTCAAATTTTTTATATTGAAGATATTATTTTTAAAGGCGGAAAAACCTATGACCAGGTACATGACGAAATCTATGGCGTATTATACAATAAACAAGTGGAGATCAAATTTAAAACCTGGCTTGAATCTTTAAAACAAAAGGCTCATATAAAGATCATGCTTTGATTTAAGGCTTGATACATTTAAGAAGGGTGGAATATGCACAATGAACAGATAAAAATTTTAACTGCAAGTTTAAAAAGATTATTGCGCCGGGGTGCAACAAAACAATTACTCAATATTATTAAAAAAACCCATATGGCAGATCTTTCCCTGAGCTTTAAAGAGTTATCTCTTTATAACAGGGAAAAGCTATTTGCTTTAATGCATGACCTTGAACAAATCGGTGATCTTTTTTCTTTATTGGATGAAAATCTTTATCTTGAATTTGTAAAAACTGTTGAGTTTAATAAACTTGTTAAAATCTTTGATCACATGCCTTCTGATGACGCAGCTTCACTCTTAACCCTTCTTGATGAAGATCTTTCAGATCAGATCTTGGAAAAAATGCAGGAAAAAGAGTCAGACAGTGTTGAGCAGCTCTTGAGTTATGAAGAAGATACTGCCGGCAGTCTCATGGTTACTGATTTTATTGCATTGGAAGAAGAGGTGATGGCAAAACAGGTTATTGAAGCATTGCAGAATAAATATCTTGATGTTGAAATGCCTTTTTATATTTATGTTATTGATGAATACGGCAAACTTGTGGGAGTAAGTTCTTTAAGGCAGCTTGTTGTGGTTCCTCCTGAAAAACCTTTAAAAGAGTTTATGGCAAGGGACCTTGTAAGTGTAAAACCCTATACTGACAGAGAAGAGGTGGCAAGGCTTGTTGCAAGATATGATTATCTTGCCATTCCAGTTGTGGACAGTGATAATAAAATCGTTGGAATTGTAACTGTTGATGATGTTATTGATATTCTCCATGAAGCTGCCACTGAAGATATACTTAAAATGGCTGGTGTTGGTGACGAGTACATTGAAACCCAAACAATATTAAGAGGCACCCGCATTCGTCTGCCCTGGCTGTTTGCAAGTTTTCTTGGTGGTGTTGCTGCTTTTTTTATCATAGGAGGGTTTGAAGAAAGCCTTGCTAAATTTACAAGCCTTGCAGCCTTTATCCCTGTTATTATGGGAATGGGAGGAAATATTGGAACCCAGAGTTCAACTATTGTTGTGCGTGGTATTGCCACGGGAAGAATTAATCTCAATGACTTTACCAAGGTGGTTTCCAAGGAACTTGCCGTTGGATTGATTCTTGGAGTTATATATGGTCTTTTTATTGGAATTATAGCAAAATTTACCTTTGCAGTTGAACCCTTTTCTCTATCACTCTCTTTTGCTGTTGGTCTTGCTATCCTTTCTTCCATGT
>CAZYDL010000392.1:0-2966 GCA_964646305.1 uncultured Desulfobacula sp.
GCTTAAATGCGGTAAATAGAGGTTCTATGAATAAATTTTTAATTTCGTTTATATTAGTTTTCCTTATTATTGGCTCTGCAATTGCAAGTGGAGGAATACCCCCATCACAAAATTCAGGGATTTCATGGGGATTTCTGATCATGGGGTTGTTTGGAGGACTCTCTTTTTTCCTTTACGGCATGGAGATGATGAGTGAAGGAATGAAAAGAACTGCCGGAAGCCAGATGCGCTCCATTCTTGCAACCCTCACCAGTAACAGGTTTTTTGCCATGCTTGCAGGAGCATTTGTTACAATGGTGATTCAGTCCAGCAGCGCCACCACTGTTATGCTTGTAAGTTTTGTACAGGCAGAACTCATGACTTTTGCCCAGTCCCTTGGTGTTATCTTTGGGGCAAATATTGGAACAACCGTCACAGCACAGCTAATAGCCTTTAAATTGACAGATTATGCCCTTGGCATGATTGCCGTCGGGTTTGGCATTAAGATGTTTGGTAAAAATGAAAAATACAGGGAAATCGGTAATATCATCCTTGGATTTGGCATCCTGTTTTTTGGTATGAAACTCATGAGTGATGCCATGTCACCCCTTAGAACTCTGCCAGGGTTTATTGATATGATAAAGGGCCTTGAAAATCCATTCCTCGGGATTGTCGCGGGCAGTCTGTTTACGGCTTTAATCCAGAGCAGCAGTGCATTTACAGGAATTGTTATTGTTCTGGCACAGCAGGGATTTATAACTCTTGAGGCAGGTATCCCTCTGATTCTTGGAGCTAATATAGGAACATGCATTACAGCAGCTTTAGCAAGTATTGGAACATCCCGTGAGGCAAAAAGAGTGGCACTTGCCCATGTTTTATTCCAGATTGTTGGTGTGCTGCTTTTTATATTCTGGATACCCTCTTTTGCAAAATTAATAACCCAGGTATCTGCCTTTTTTGGTTCTTCGCAGATGGCAAGGCAGATTGCCAATGCCCACACCATATTCAATATAAGCGTTGGTATTGCAATTCTTCCTTTTACCGGGCTGCTTGCATCTATTATAATGAAAATTCTTCCTGCAAAATACGAGAAAAAATCAGGAGATTCTGAACTCAAGGTGTGGCATCTTGATGACTCCATTATAGAGACTCCATCCCTTGCCATTGATCTTGTACGAACAGAGATTGCAAGGATGGCAAGAATTTTAAGCAGAATGCTGAACGCAATTATTATACCCTTTATTTCAGACCCTGATCTTATCCGGAATGATCCAAAACTATCCAGGGATGAAAAAAATCGTCTGATACTGGAAATACCAACCCATGATGCATTTTATAAACATATGACTCTGCTCCAGGGCATTGATTTAAGAGAGGAACAAATAGATTTTCTTGATGAAAAAATCCATGACTATCTCATGAAGATTGCCCGCCAGGAATTGCATAAGGACGAGGCTGAAGAAGTATTTAAAATGACTTCTGTAACAAATGATATGGAAAGTATAGGTGATATCATCCATAGAAATATTCTTCCTCTGATTAAAAAGAAACAGAGGCTTAAAGCTGAATTTTCCACCCAGGGAAAAGAAGAATTAATGAGGTATCATGTTAAAGTCATAAAACAGATCAGCCGTTTAAGGGAAACCTTTGAAGAGAAAGACAGGAATATTGCCACCAGGGTAATGGCAAAAGAAGGCAAATATACTGATCTTGAAACCCAGTTTCGATTAAAGCACATGAAAAGAGTAATTCAAAAAGAAGGCAAATCCATGAGAACCCATGAAGTGCATCTTGAGCTCATGGATCTTTTACACCAGATAAATGTTTATACTATTAATATTGCTAAAACCCTTGTGACTTAAAGCTTACAGCCGTCCATTTTTGAATAATGGCAACATAGGGAACACGCCATGTGTATTTAAGGAAGGTGTAAATCTCAAATGTTAATCTCAGCCTTGGAATGTAGTAGGTAAATTGGAATAGGTTTTACTTTTTTCCATTCTTTGGATACTTTTGCAGCACTCCATAAATCATAATTTTTTTGTAAATTGAGCCATAAATCAGGCGTTGTATCAAAGGCACGTGATAATCGTAAAGCCATATCCGGAGTTACTGAACCTTTTTTATTGATAATTTTTGACATAGTTTTTCTTGAGACACCAACGAGTTCAGCCATAGCTTTAATTGTAATTGATAATGGTTTTAGGTAATCTTCTTGAATAATCCTTCCAGGATGTGTTGGTTGTCTTTCAATTCTCTTCATAGTATCACCTCTTAATGGTAATCATCATAATCAATAATGTATGCATCACCATCTATAAATTTAAAAAAGATTCTCCAATTTCCTGATACTTTTACAGCATGTTGCCCTCTTTTATCTCCACTTAATTGGTGAAGAAATGAACCAGGATAATTCATATCTTTTATGTCATTTGAAGCATTCAAGCGATCAAGAATTTTTTCAAGTCTGTTTGCATGTTCCGGTTTAATGCCTTTTTTGCTCCCACTATAGAAAAACTCTTCCATCCGCTTGATATGCAGTTTTACTCTTTAGTCATTCGTGGTGCGTGAAGAGTAATTGGTATATATTCTTTAAAGAGGGTGAAGTCTTTATCAGTAGTGAATATTGGCATGTTATGTCTTGTTGAAACAGCACAAATCAAGAAATCTGTGTTTGAACCTTGAATGCCTTTGCTGCGAAGGAAGTTGAAATATTCAGCCGATAGTTCAAAGACTTCTGATGTCAGGTCTAAATCAGGAAACGCAGCTAATATTTTTTTTAATTTTGTGAATTGTGACTTCTTTTTCACTCCTGAAAGGATTTCTTGACGAATTGGGCCAATTATCTGGACTCTTACTTCTTTGATTAATTCTTGAAATTCAATTACCTCAATATTTAAATCAAGTTGTTTTTCTCTGCGGAGTGCAAAGGACCAAATACATGTGTCGACTAAGACTTTCATTTAACTTTCCGCTGTTCTTTATAC
>CAZYDL010000393.1:0-2943 GCA_964646305.1 uncultured Desulfobacula sp.
CATTTTCAGTTTTGACAAATTCATCTTCATAAACTCCCTGATAAGATGCCAGAGGTTGATTTTCCATATCCATCTTACCGTTTAGCATTACCTTTGTTGAAAAATATATTGTTTTTGTTCTAACCATCATTTCTTTTGACTCAACGAAAATAGTATTTGTTTGGAAATGTCTGGTTTGAATTCCTTTGAGTTGATCGTTAAAAGTTTGCTCAACAAAATCGTTAAAGGCCTTTCTATTTATTATCTCCAAGACTTTAGTACCATCAAGTCTATACCACCCCCAAACACACTTTTCAACGAACAAATGACTTAAACCTATGGCATTTTTTTCATCCCACATAAATGAATATGTTGATATTAATTCACATATCACCAATTTTTCCTCTGCCGTTAATATTGGTGTTGTTTTATCTAATTTTTTCCCCATAGTTATCTCCTTTGAATTAATTTGATGATAAGAAGGAGCCATTGAACTTTTGAACAAATCTCTTGTCCTTATTTTACAGCTTTACTTTAAAGGCAAGTTCGGCCACTCTTTTGCCATGGAGTCTGCCATGTTCCAAGTTTTTTTCATCAGGCTTGCCTACACAAGAAACCCCATAATGCCCAGTTGCAGACATGGGATCACCAACTATGATCATTCCATAAATCATCAAAGCCTGAATAATGGAAAACATGGTAGTTTCTTTTCCTCCGGTAACATCTCCTGATGTTGTAAAAGCCGCTCCGATTTTATTTTCCATTTTTTTTCTAACGCTGACAAATTCATCAAACACTTGTTTTAGTTGAGCCGCCATTGTCCCGAAATATACGGGTGACCCAGCTATAATTGCACTTGCTACTATAAAATCATCTTTTGTCACCTGTTCTGTTTTTCTTAATACAGCTTCTGCCCCTGCAACCGAATTGACACCTTCAACAATTGCTTCTGCCAATCTTCTTGTGTTGCCACCTTTCGAAAAATAGAGAACTAAAATTTTCATATTTTCTCCTTATCTTTTAAATTGTATTTTTCTTTTTACTATCCAAGACCCTTCTACCAAAAGCTTACTATTGCTAAATATTTTTCCTATAAATTTATCGCCATCTTTGATTACTCCGACACCACTTGGAGTACCTGTCATTATGATATCCCCATCCTCAAGAGATAGAAATGTACTTATTTCATTTGCCAATAAAACTGGTTTATTAAGCATAAAATTGCAACCTGCATCCTGTTTTAACTGTCCATTGATGTAAAGCTCCATTCTAAGGTGTGCAATGCCTTTGGTTATACTAACAAAATCACTAAAAACCGCTGACCTATCAAATGCTTTTGCCCTCTCCCACGGTAATCCCTTCTTCTTTAGTTTGGACTGGATTTTTCTTTTCGTAAGATCTATTCCAAAGCCTACACCAATAAGCTCTCCGCATTTAACAATAAAAGATATTTCACCCTCATAGTGAATATCATCGCTTTCATGAGTCCAAATATCATTGGCAATTGATGAGTTTGGTTTTATGAAAATTACTGGCTCAACAGGAATCTCGTTGTTTAACTCTTTAATGTGACTGACATAATTTCTGCCAACACATACAATTTTTGATGGGTATATCTTTTGTCCTTCAAAATTAATTGTATTCTTCATTTAAAAATCCATTGTGAATTGGTTTTTAACAAGTAATGATATGGTTCCGTTTATCTTGTAAATTTGAAAGATTCTGTCAATGTGGCCTGTCTGATCTTTTGTATTCTCCTGCAAAAATAAAACTTGGGATAAGTAAAATAAAAAGTATTATTTTTTCATAAATCAATCCTTTTTTATCATAAAAAAACAGATCCTTCTTTGACCCTGTTTTCATATTTTGATAATTTTAGCATCACAAATCTGTCAATTTTTATTTTTTCCTTTACCCTTGTTTTTACTTTTTGCTTTATTTTTGGTTTCCCTTTTGTTTTGTTCATTGTAAAAATTATTACCATTTTTTAAATCTTGGAATTCTTTTGACCCAGGTTTAAGGCCAAGGCTCTTTGCAAATACGCCCCAACCTTTGTGCTTTTTAGATTCATATTTCCCAAGAACATCATTCGTTGATTCTCCTGACATTTCTCCACAACGCAATACCATATAAGCATCCGCTCCACTTTTAGCAGTGCTTATTACAGCATCAATCTGTGCATCTCCAATTTTAAATCGAGAGGCGAGTCTCGCCCTAAATCCTAAAGGATCAGCTATAGCTCTTATATTAAAATTTTCCATCCACTTAAAGTCACCTGCTGCCATTACTGAAGAGGATAGAACAAGTGAAAATATGATAGTAAACGTGAATAATGATTTTTTAAAATTCATTTGAGGTTCCTTTTGACAATTTGTTTTATAATAAAATGATATATTTTACATTAGAGTTAGGGTAAAAGGCAAATTGATTCTCACCACGAGCTTTGAAGTGACTTATTTAAATCGAAACAACAAATCAAAACTGCTTTTTCAAATAATATATAATTTTGCTTTAATTACCAGTATGGACAGCGACATATAAATCTAAAATTTCAGATTTGAAACCACTCATCTTTCCCATATGTATGCATTTTTTAATTTTGATATGATTCCTGTTGGCTGCCATCACTCAATCAGTCCTTTAGGAGCTTCTGTTGTATCCAGCAAAAATGGTCATGGTATTTTTGAAAAAGATATAAAACTTGGTATCCTTGAAGATAAAGCAGGTCTTAAATCGGGTGAAATGCTTATTAAACGGGCAGTTGCGGTTTCTAACAAATTAGGGAATTGAATATTATATTTTGAATACCATTTCAATTAAACAATCTGATGAAAAACCATACATTCAACGGACAGGGTAACCCGGATGTTTTTTTATATTAAAGGAGATTAAGAATTTTAAATAAGCAAAATCAGTCCTGCCACCCAGCTGATTTCATCTCTTTCATCCGTATCTTTTGCTTTA
>CAZYDL010000394.1:0-2931 GCA_964646305.1 uncultured Desulfobacula sp.
GCATAAGGTGGATCGGTAATCCATAAATCAATATCTTCTGAAAGATGGCGTGCGTCACTTGGAGCTATATTATCCTTTGCTGAAAAAATAATTTTTAATGCTAATCTTCTCGTTGATTCTGTCCAAATTGACTTGGAATATATAAAACTACGAGCACCGTAACTAAAAAGGGTATTTAAAGCCTGATTAGAAAAAGTTTGGGAGATGCTCTCCTTTCCAGCAGCTGAATACCAAATAGTCATACGTGAATTCGAGTTTGCAAGCTTTCCAACATCAAGCAATGGGAAAATTAAATTCATATTGGATTTTGATGCCAATATCCCATGCACCAACAACTGCCTCGGATTAAACAGATGATGCCAGTGAGTCCAGCCGCGTGTTCTGATAGGTTCTTCTGTTTTAGCCCCACCCCGTTCAATCTTTCGACTCGGTATATACCCGTTCTCCTGCCACCTATCAAACCGCTCTTGCAACAGTTCCAACACCTGATTCTCACGCTTTAGATCATCTTCTTCTGCCGGGCAGTAATGTCTCCGAGTCTTTTCAACGAGTTTGCCCTGCCTGTTTTTCTCAAGATACGCCTCCACCCATCTTACGCAGTAAAGCCGTTCCTGAAACACGTCATTCGGTCTGGGCACAAGATCGTCATTTTCCCAGAGTCTCAGGCCATATATGGTTTTGCCGTCTATCTTCCGGTCCCCGCGAATCCCTGAGATGGAAAATTCCTCTCCTGTCTCAGGGCAGACCATCCTGCTGTTGCGAACTGTCCCTTTTTTTGCTTTGGTCATGGTCTCTTTATCTGCGCCCGTTACTATTTCTATGTCATATTTTTTTTCGGCGTCATTTCTTTTCAGTACAGCGCATACATTGTATTTTTCGCTGATAATCCAGGAAGGGGCAAGCGGCAGCATCAGGCCTGTTACCGGGCATCTAACTTCAACACAGTAAAGGTATGCATCCGCGCGCCAGCCTTTATCGTTATGTTCAATCCCCCATTCAGTGATCTGTTTATCAGCGGCCTCGTATGCTTTTTTTTGAGCTTCCTGAACCTCTTTTTGTACTTTTTCTCCACCTCCGATCAGATGGATTGAAGCCCATGTAAGCATGGCCGCAACAGGGTTAAGATCAGAGCCGAAGGCCTCGCATCCGAGCCGCGCTGCCTCAAAGGGGATGGAACCGCCTCCACAAAAACAGTCGCCGACTTTTGGTATATGACCGAATCTTCTTTTCCCAAGCTCTGTTACCAGTTCCTGAATACTTTTTGCATCCGTCCCAAGATGTGTATTTATCTCAAGCCAGGCTTCTTCACCAGGGCCATTGATCTGTTCCGGCCGGTTACAAAAAGTAAGTTTTTCATCGTATGAAAGCTGATCAAATACTTTGCGAAGAACCTGTTCTTTTTCTTTTGGACTAAGCCCTGTTGACCAGGTACGTTTTAAATTGCCTTCTTCATCAGTTATAAGTTCATTCCATTCTTTTTCTGAAATATTAGCCTGAATAACTTTGGCTGGAATCGATTTTGACCGTCGCTGCCACAGGCCTTCACTATCCATCGTGAGAACCTTTAAAAAAATATCCTGATCTTTTTTAGGATCATCAGACACAGGCATAAGCATTCCGATAATAGACGCTCTGATCAGAATTAACGGTTTTCTTCCCCACCATTTGCCAAGGCCTGTCAACGTCTGGCTTGAACCAGCCTTTCTTTCCTTATAACTCTCCTTTGAAACCTTTGATACCGGAAACTGTTCTTCAATAAAAACCCGCTCGTTCATTGATATTCCTTATCTGAATCATCCGCCGAAAAGTGACTGCTGAAACTCTTCTCTCCGTTTCAGCAAAGACTGATCGGAAACCGGATTTTCCGTTAATGCAAATCGAATCGCCTTTCTCCACCCCTTGTTTCGATCATTAAGCGCATGACCTGTGGAGGCATTGGTCATGGTATAAAGCCACCACCGTTCTTCAGGCGCCAGCCCAAGCCAGTTACGGACAGCCGTACTGATCAGCACAGGATCGCATTCTTCAATAGCCCAGGCAAGCAGCACGAGTTCTTTGCCAAGAGTTCGTTCCAGGTGGATCTGACCTTTTTTTTTCCATTTGCCGGTTTTAATGCCATAAGTCCGAAGGCGGCGGTTGAATTCCGCCTTTGCTTCTTCGGCAATATCGTCCCACATGAACCGTTTCAGGATTACTTTGATATGGGCATTTTCATTATTTAACGATATATAGATTTCTTTGCCTTTTTCTGGTTTTTGCCACTCAAAATGCTCGGAAATCATAACTTCAGCGCCTTTTGCACGGGAGGCCGGAATTGTAACCAGAAAATAATGGTCAGTGAGATCAGGATTATAACCAAAACCGAGTATATTATGTTTTTTGTTTGTCATAATTGATTTGTTTACTTATTGGCTGACTTCTCCGGGAGACAGACTGCTTTTTGCATCGGCAATCCAGTCAAGCAGAAGTTGTGCTTTGTCAAATTCCAGCCGTTCGATGTTTAAAAAAATCTGGCTGCCGCTCATAATTTCCTGGAGCTGTTTAACAATATTTTCAAAATTTTCTCCTGAAAGCGCAAAATTATCTGTAGCTGTATAGCTGATATCCTGGTCATCATTATTGGATTGAATATCTATTGTAACACCATATGCTTTGCCCTTAAATGTTTTCAGTCTTTCCATGAATGCAGATGCATCTCTTGTTGTCAGGTTGGTGTGTCTTCGCTTCCAGACCGCCTTTTTTGATGGATCCAGCTTAACAGTATTCTTTCTGTAATCATTAACATTTATCTTTTCCTGAAAAGAAGATACACCATCTCGCAGGGCAATCGCTAATACAAAGGGGCTTGATTCAGGCGCGGGAAAAGGCGCACTATATGAACCTCCCATTGTTTTAGGGTCGGATCCGTCTGTTGTGTATCGAATATCAGCG
>CAZYDL010000395.1:0-2896 GCA_964646305.1 uncultured Desulfobacula sp.
AGGAGAAAGGGAATGGAACTAATTTATCAATTTGAAAAAGAGCGTAACTTTCATTATTACGTTAATGATTATGAGGTAGAAAAGTTATTTAAGAACATTAGCAAAGATATTATCAAAAAATATTATGAAAAAGACGCAAAAATAGCTTGGGAATGTTTTAAAGGATTTGTAGATAGTGAGGCGACAGAAAATGACACAATTAACCATTGATGACATTAAACCTGAAAAACCAAAACTTTTTACAGGTGAATCATTTAACACACCACAAGGAGTAGTCATAAGAATATTAGAAAAATATTGTGTAGGTTATGAGAATAAGAAAAAAGCCTCATTCTTATTAAAAAAAGTTAATGAAATATTGGCTTATGATAAGCAAATTAAAAATGCTTTTGAATTAAGGCTATTGATTAAAAAAATTAGAAATAGTGGAACTTATTTAAGAGTAGTAGGGTCAACATCTGCTGGAATATGGTTGGCTTGTGAAAATGATGAGGTAAAAGCAAACGGTTATATGGTAAGTAGAATTAAGTCAAGTATTCAAACTGCTATAAAAAATGGAGTAGATATTGACATATTTTATAGCATATTAAAAGAACTTAAAAACTTGGGACTACCTCAAAACAACCAAACAAGATACCAATTCAATACAGAAAAGAAAATAATTAAGAGGTTAAGTGATGACCTCAAAAAAAATTAAAAATAAAGGAGAAAGAAAATGAGTGAAAAAATTAAAGCAAGTCAAATGTTAGTTACTGCAAATAACTACATTGAAAAATTAAGAAAGTTTGCTGAAACGGTAAACATTGAGTTTGATGACTATCAAAGAACTTGTGTGTTCAACGCAATTAGATCCGTAAACAATGTATTAGCGACGAACAAAAAAACTTGGAATGATATTCAAGTAGATAATATCGTAACGGTTTTAGAACAAGTAGCGTTTTTACACCTGAATCCAAGTGCAACACCAAGAGAATGTTATTTTATAATTAGAAATAATCAAGATAAAAAAACGGGAACTTGGAGCCAAGAATTAGAGTTTGGCGTTGAAGGCGCAGGAAACGACATCATATTAAGTAGGTTTGGAAAAAATGTAGCAGAGGTTAAATCTTATATTGTTTATGAAGGTGATGAGTTTACACCAGGTTTTATGAATGGTTGGGATTTGGTTTTACCTACATACCAAAGAACATTTAAAACTAACAAACCTGAAAAAGCCGTTTATTTGATTAAGAAAACTAACGGTGAAATAGATGTTCAATACGCAGATACAGAAGATGTAAAAAAATCATTGTTAGCAAACGCAAAACAAAATGGTGCTGATGAAAAATTGTTAAGAGAAATTAACAAAGAATCTCTTTACGAAATCTTAAATAATCCAAAATGGTTAGATTATAAAATCGTAAAAGAATACACTAATAAGTATGGTAAAAAATCTACAAAAGAAACACGATTATTCAACCCATCATATACAGGAGTGTCTTCAATGTATAATATGATTGAAAGAAAATTAAGAAATCACGCAACGAGAAAATACCCTAAAGATTTCAGCAGAAAAGAAATTGCAGAACTTTATGAAAAGACTTTTGATGATTTATCATATGAACCACAAAAAGAAATTGAAACACCAGAAGAAAAGATAACAATTTCTAATAAAGAATTTGAAAACAATTCAGCAAGCGAAAAAATTAAATTAGACGACAGACCTAAATTAGTTGTTGAAAAAGAAGAAAAGAAAATTGAATGCGGAACTGCAAAAGGAATACAAAACGATACTTTAATAGAAAGTAAAGAAGAATATGTTTACGAAGACACAACCGTTACAATGGAAAAACAACAAGGCGAAATACGAGAACCAAAACAAGAAAAAGTAGAAGAAACTAAAACAGAAGAAGAACAAGTGGTGGTTGATGATGATGAACCAAATTGGGACGATTAACAAAAAAAGATATGCAATAGGAAAAGTAATTAGTTTGGGTAGTTCAAGCGAAGGTAACGCTTATTATGTAGAAATAAATCGCAAGGGCTACCCAAGTCCTTACAAATTGTTAATTGAGGCAGGGTTTAAATATAACGAACTTGTTAAAAGAATGGCTTTAAAAGGAATTAAGATATATGAAATTGATTCTATATTAGTAACTCACGAACACCACGATCATTCTATTGCTGTTCCAAAGTTATTAGAATATGGTATGAAAGTATATGCGCCAGAGAGCGTTTACAAGCATTATGACGTTATGGGCAATATAACTACCGATAACATAATAAAAGCCAACAGAATTAAAAATATAGCCGATGAGATAGATGTTTTAGGTTTTGAGTTAGAACATAAGAACGATGATGGTTCTAAAACTTATAATTTAGGTTATATTATAAAAATAAATAGTGATTATGGAATACATAATATATTATTTGTAACAGATACACAGTATATAAGATATAACTTATATGATTATCAATTTAATACTATATTTATAGAGGCTAATAATTTAACAAGAAATATAATATTTGCTTTGAAACAAGCGCAAGCCAAAGGCGACAAGTTTAAAGAAATACACTTTGATAGAGTGTTGCATTCTCATATGCTTGTTGAAAATACTATTAAAACTCTTATAGGAACTAAAAAAAGAAATGGATTTGATTTAAGCAAAACAGATGTTATTTTCCTGATTCACTTAACAGCAAGTGGTTTAGCCAACCCACAAGTGATAAAAAACAAAGTTAAAGACGCTTTGATTAAAAATGGTAAAATGATAACCGTTAGAAAAAAAGGAATAAATTATATATCACCAAAAGTCTTTTTATTCAAAAAAAACGGTGAGATGATCTAAAAAGGAGAAAGAAAATGACTGATTTACATTTGATAGCAATAGTATTTCTAGTAGTTGTGTATTTAACA
>CAZYDL010000396.1:0-2882 GCA_964646305.1 uncultured Desulfobacula sp.
ATATTAAATTAAGTTGATAATATCAAAGTTCATATTCATACTGGCACCTCCACTGACTGTTATTCTTTTTTAAAGAGCAAGGCAGGATTTTGGCTCCTTCTTGTTCACCCTTCAACAAATCCTGAATCTGATTTTTGAACAGAAACTCTTTAAATTCAATCCACTGATACCTGACTTTATAACCCTTTAAGGATAATTAATGGAGAACCCACTCAAATTATGCACATTAAAGCTCCTCAGAATTTTTATTTTTTGAGGAGCTTAGCAGATAGCTTTTTTTCTAAATATTTTTTTTAAAATTCAAAGTCAATTAAAAAAGGAGTAAATTATGGTTATCATATCAAATCTTTCATATCCTCCAGAAAGTGCCGAAGGTATTGCAAAACGTTTTTTGGAAGCACCTCAATTACCAGAATTTATGAAAAGAAGGGGTCCTTATATAAATTCTTCAGTGGAAAAAGGAATTCATACAATATCAATTTATGAGCTCGATAAATCAAATATGGCAGAAGCTTATGAATTTCTTGGAAATTATATGGCGATATTTTTTGGGGTACCTGGTTTTAAGTATGAATTAAAACCATTTATGGAAGTCGAAGAAGCGCTGAAAATGATAGGAATGGGATAAATTTTGCAAACATTATGGGCGGGGCTATTAAATTAGTCCTGCCTGTTTGCACTTTTTTTTTAATCCTATTGATTTCATTATGCATTGTAATATAAGTTAATTCATATCATCATTTGTTAATTATTTTCAACCTCAAGGAGTGTATTATGGGTTTTAAAATCACCAATATCTATGGAAATACTGCCTTAACAGATAAGGGGTATAAAGCTGATTATGGAAATGCATTTCTTATTGAATCAAAGGACAAGATTGTCTTATTCGATACTGGATGGAAGGGCGATATTTTATTACACAATTTAAAAACTGCTGGTATTGATCCAGATTCAATTGATATACTGGTCTTTTCGCATGGGCATTTTGACCATACAAGGGGACTTGAGGAATTTTTAAAAAACCGTACTTCCAACAAACCTTTAAAAATTTTTTTACATCCAGATGCCCTTAAGGAGAAAAATGCAAAATTTATAGGTAAATTACTGCTGTTATTAAAATTAAAAAAGAGATTTGGAAATTTAGGATTCACAGATATATCTAATAATCTTAAAAAGAAAGTATCATTTGAATTTATTCGCGATCCTCAAGAAATTATTTCGGGACTATTCACACTTGGAGAAATAACAGAAAGAAATGAAAAAGATGCTGCACTGTTCTTGCTTCAGAAGCAAGATGGCAGATGGGTAAAAGACAGGGTTATGGATGATATTTCTCTTGTTTGTGATTCGGATAATGGGTTAGTGCTGATCTGTGGATGCTGTCATGCTGGCTTGTTAAATACTTTGAACAAGGTTGAAAAAAAATGGCCGGGTAGAAAAATTGACTCTGTAATTGGTGGTACCCATATGATGATTTTTAAAAAAAAGGATCTTGAATATATTGGCAGGGTATTGAGTGACAGGTATAAGACCCCTAAGCTTTACCTTAACCACTGTTCAGGTGATAATGCCATTTCTTTTTTTGATCAGAAATTTGGTAAAGATATTTCTATACCAATGCATGTCGGTGATTTTTTGGAAATTTAGTAATTTTTAATCCTGTGCCTATACTTAAAAAGGGTTTTAGGGGATATGTGGTTTTTTGTTTTCATTTCTAATAATAAGTATAGCACTTTTTATTTTAAAAATTAATAAGTTATATATTGTTCAGCAACCTCTACTTACATATCCAATAATTTCAATATGTACTTTCATATTCTGCAGTGGTGATTTATTGGAGCCGGTTAAGGATTTTTTAGAAGTGGTAAAAGATAAAGGTTTGTGACTTTTATCAAGCATTTCATCACTCATATTAATTTTTTAATATTTTCAGGTGCTCAACAACTTTAGAAATCTCTTTTTCGCTGTACACTTCTATTCCATTTTGCCTAAGAAGTGATATTGTTACTCCATGGCCATTAACCATAGTTTTAGTAAAATTGCCATCATAGATCTTTGAACTGCCACAGGATGGGCTGTTGCTTTTAAAAATAGCTATCCTTATATTATTTTGTAAGGCTAAATCAAGTGCAATTCTAGCACCAGAAATAAACATGTCAGAAACATCTGTGCCATCCTTTGTCATGGCCTTGGATGTTCCATTAAAAACTCCTGCACCATTATTTATACCAATAATCTCCACAGGAGGTCGTGGGATAGAACATCCTGAAGCAACCTCCGGGCAAACCATAACAAAGCGGCCTTCACTTAACCATCTGCAAAAGACCATATTGTCACAATAATTATCAGCGCCATCATAACGGACTTTAGCACCAGCAAGACATGCGCTCACTAAAATCTTTTCCATACTTTAAACTATCCTGTTTTCCATTCTCAAAAGGTGTAAAATCATTTACCATTTCCAATCAGTTCTTTTTTTTCTAAAATTATCAAAGTTACATAAGGAGTGACATTAAAGATCAACCAAAATACCTTAAAGATTCCAAGAAATAAATAAATGAGCACGTTCAATGTCTTGATATCAATATTAAACAATATTCCATGAATTTTGTATGTCAGGTCAGGCAGCAATATACAGGATGCAAAACTGAAAACCAGAAGGATACCGTTGATAATCGTGCACCACATAAAAAAAGCTTTTAATTTTTTAATGTCCATGATGTATCTCCTTTATAATTTTGTTTAACATAATCAAAAAGTATCCTTGCATAGAAATTTTAATCTTGCTATTGAAACATTTTATTAAATAAATTTCAATGGGACAAATATGACAGAACAAGTTGATCCAAAAATTTATGGGCTTCCAGCTCGCACGGTATTGA
>CAZYDL010000397.1:0-2836 GCA_964646305.1 uncultured Desulfobacula sp.
TTTTTGTTATCATATGACCTTTGGTAATGCCATTGGTACCTGTTGCAGTGATTTCATGTTCACCTATGGAAAGAGTGACAGCAATTTTTTTGCCTTTCCCCAATTTACCGTCAAGGCTGCTTACCCAGACGAGATCTTCAGAAAAGTCTCCTGCAACAGACAAGGCTATACCTTCAAGCATAATGGGAAGGTCAGATGTATAAAAATATTGACCATATCTTGGAGTTCTTATAAAGACTTCTGTTGAGTCATCTTGCTCAATCTCAATATCCTTTGATAATTGCATAAACTCATCCAAATGAATTTTGGGTATAAAATCCAATTTTTTCTTTAAAGCAGACAAACGAATCTCTTTTTTTATTTCAGTCAAATTTTTATAATCAGATTTTTTATACTTGTTAAAAACCTTGATAATCTCGATGGCTTTAGCATATTCATGTGCCTCAAACAGCTTTAAAAGTCGATTGTATTGATCATCAATATTTACAATAAATTCGTGTTTTATCCTATCCTTTTCAATCTGTTCTGCTTTTTTCCGTATTGATTCAGCTCTTAAATCTATAATCAATTTAAATACAAGATTAAATAAGACAAAACAAAATATTGAAATAATTACAACGACCTGCATGGAATATGCTGTTTTTTTTGAAGGCATAGTGATGAACCAATTTCCTTATTTAACACCTGGATGCAAACTCATCCAAGTACAAGTTTATTAACCGACGTTATAAAAACACCTTATCAGAATTAAAGCCATTGAAAAAGACTTTTATAACAGGCAGGTAACAGTTTCAGGGAAAAGGCAGATAATGGCAATCCCGATGATTTGAATAATAACAAAGGGAATAATGCCTTTATAAATATCTGTTGTAGCAATTTCAGGCGGAGTTACCCCTTTAAGATAAAAAAGCGAGAATCCAAATGGCGGTGTTAAAAAAGATGTCTGCAAATTTACAGCAATAAGAACTGCCAGCCACAAAGGATCTACCCCCATACCTATCATAATTGGTGCAAGCACAGGTACATGAATAAAAGTAATCTCAATAAAATCGAGGAAAAAACCTGCAATAAAAATTATTGACATTACAATCAAAAGAACTCCCCATTTCCCAAAGGGAAGTGAGGCAATCAACTCTCTGACAAGGGCATCACCGCCAAGGCCACGAAAAACAAGACCAAGAGTAGTGGCTCCAACAAGTATGATAAATACCATACAAGTCAGTTTGGTGGTCATATCCATAACATCCTTAACCATTTGAAAATTAAATCTTCTATGTATGATGGCAAGACAGGTTGCACCAATGGCACCCACAGAAGCTGCTTCCGTCGGAGATGCAATTCCTGCAAAAATTGAACCTAATACTGCTATCATAAGCGTTAAAGGTGGAATGAGCGCTTTAAAAACCATTGTCAGCAGTTCCTTGCGAGTAATTTTATCAAGAATTTCCTGATCAATTGGGGGTGCCCATTCTGGTTTTATCCGGGCAATAATTAAGATATAAAGCATATATAAGGAGACAAGGATCAATCCAGGTATAACAGCTGCTACAAAAAGGTCACCAACTGGAACATTCATGATATCACCAAGGAGGACCAGCACAATACTTGGAGGAATAATTTGCCCCAATGTCCCGGATGCAGCAACGGTTCCTGTGGTCAGACTTTTATTGTAACCATTTCTGAGCATGGTCGGAACTGACAAAAGCCCCATTGTAACAACAGTAGCACCAACAATACCTGTTGAGGCGCCCATAAGTGCTCCTACAAAGATAACAGATACAGCAAGCCCTCCCCTGATTTTCCCAAAAACAAGGGCCATGGCTTCAAGTAATTCTTCAGCAAGGCCGGATCTTTCCAGCATTACTCCCATATAAATAAACAGAGGAACTGCCAAAAGGGTAAAATTTGTCATGGTTCCCCAGATTCTTAAAGGCAGCAATTGGAAAAAGCCAGGTCCAAATCCATATAAACCAAATGCCAGAGAGACTCCACCAATGGTAAAAGCAACAGGAAACCCAAGAAGTAAAAGCGCAAAGACAACCGTGAACATAATCAAAGGCATAAATTCATTGATAAATTCCATTATTTTTTATCCTCATGCCTTTTACCCTCGGCCTTCAGTTTTGGTTTAAGCTTTGGGCTGTACCCCATTATCACCATAAAACTTTTGCAAGCTTGGGAAAATCCTTGAACCATCAGAAGGGAAAACCCAAGAGGAATCATTGCTTTTAAAAAATATCTTGCTGGAAGTCCGCCTGGATCGGGTGAGATTTCCCTTACACTCCAGGAATTTAAAATAAAGCCTTTGCTGGATATAATGACCATGATTGAAAAGGGGATAAGAAAAACAAAGGTGCCCAAAAAGTCAATCCATGCTTTTGTTTTACTGGATAGTTTTAGATATATAATATCTACTCGGACATGCCCGCCTTCCTTAAGAGTGTAAGCAGCTCCAAGAAGAAAAACAATGGCAAATAGATGCCATTCCAACTCCTGTAAAGCAACATTTCCTTTATGAAACACATATCTCATAAATGTATCATAAAATACCACAAGCACCATTAAGGTAGTAAGCCACCCAACAAAACAACCTATTTTATCATTCAAGCCGTCAATGAAATTAACAATTTTTTCAAGATATCGCATGGACAATAATTACTCCTTTATAATTCCAAAAAACTTTTTATTGAAATTTTGACTCACCATTTTTAAACTCTTCTTTAACAAAATATAATAATATGGCATCCTCAGCATAATATATTTTTGCTTTGCCTGCCGATTTCACCAAAGCATTGAGGTTATTTTTAAAAATAGTCTTAGTAATCCATTTGATAGC
>CAZYDL010000398.1:0-2830 GCA_964646305.1 uncultured Desulfobacula sp.
GTTTAGTTCTCTAATTGTATTTACACCAATGACCTGCCTGTAATCATTCATGGTAACAGCCATTATTTTTTCATATTTTTTTTGTGCTATTTCAACTATATCAGTCAAATAGTATTCAGCCTGATTATTATCAGGTTTTATCTCATCAAGGGCAGAGATAAGAAATTTTTTATCAAAGCAATAAATGCCTGTGTTTATTTTGTTTATTTTCTTTTCATCTGTATTTGTATCAGCTTCTTCTCTAATACAAAGCATATTTTTTTGATCATCCAATACAATACGTCCATACCCGGTTGGATCATCTAAGTCTACTGCAAGGACTGATACTTTGGCACAATTGTGTTTATGCGTATCAATTAAATTTATAATAGTTTTTTCTTGTATTAATGGCACATCTCCACATAATACCAAAATATCTTTTATTGAGGAATCCATTCCCGGGGTTGCAGATTTCACTGCGTCTCCAGTCCCGATGAGCTGTTTTTGTTTGGCAAAATTTACTTTACAATACTTATTAATTTCATCTTTGACATTCTGACTCTTATGACCAATAACCACATGGATATTATCAAGGGTAATTTTTTTTGCAGTTTCAATCACATGCATTACCATACTTTTCCCTGCAACTTTATGGAGCACTTTTGGCATATCTGATTTCATTCTGGTACCCTTGCCGGCAGCAAGAATAATAATTCCAACATCATTATAATTCATGGTCTTACCCTTTTATAGAAAAAAACTAATTTGATTGGATCGCAGTCTATACTATATCAAAAGAGGGAATACTTCAAACAGGTTGAAGTATTCCCTCTTTTTTTTCTCTATAAATAAATATAGTCACACACTCAACAGAGTGTCAAATTAAACGCATACTAACTTTATCCTTTGATGGACAGTCTGTGAATAGACCTTCTCAAGGCAGCTTCCGCCCTTACAAGATCAGTGTCAGCAGCTTTAGCTGCAATACGTTTTTCAGCTCTCTCTTTAGCACCTGTAGCTCTTTGAACATCAATATCCTGCCTGCGTTCAGCAGATTCTGCAAGAATAGTAACTTTATCCGGTAACACTTCTGCAAATCCGCCATTGATAAAAAGAAATCTCTCTTTACCATTAGCATCTTTATATCGAAGCGTTCCAATCTTAAGCGATGTCAAAAAGGTGGTATGGCCTTTGAGTGCGCCAAATTCACCTTCAGATCCAGGAGCAACAACAATTTGTGCTTCTTCGCTGACAATTGCATTCTGTGGCGTAACGACTTCAAGAAAAAATTCTTTTGCCATGATATACCTCATTAAAATTTATATATGAAAGGATAAATTAAAAAATTGCTTTCATATTTTATATTACGGGCAGTAACTCAACTTGAGACTGCCCGTGTCAGTTATTCAGCTTTTGCTTTTTCAATGGCCTCTTCAATGGAACCTACCATATAAAAAGCACTTTCCGGAAGATCATCATGTTTGCCATCAATAATTTCTTTAAATGATCTAACAGTGTCTTCAACCGTGACAAATTTTCCCGGCATACCAGTGAAAGTCTCTGCAACAGTGAAAGGCTGTGACAAAAATTTCTGTAACCTTCTTGCACGCTGTACAGTAATTTTATCTTCATCGGAAAGCTCATCCATACCAAGAATTGCAATAATATCCTGAAGTTCTTTATATTTTTGAAGTGTCTGCTGTACTACACGGGCTACATTGTAGTGCTCCTCACCAACGTATGCTGCATCCAAAATTCTGGATGAAGAGTCAAGTGGATCCACTGCAGGGTAAATACCAAGCTCTGATATCTGACGGGAAAGAACAACTGTTCCGTCGAGATGACCAAATGTGGTTGCAGGAGCAGGGTCTGTCAAGTCATCAGCAGGAACATAAACACACTGAACCGCTGTAATGGAACCTTTATCTGTTGAAGTAATACGTTCCTGCAATTCACCCATGTCAACTGCAAGCGTTGGCTGATAACCAACAGCAGAAGGCATACGACCAAGGGTGGCTGAAACTTCTGCACCAGCCTGGGTAAAACGGAAAATATTATCAACAAACAATAGTACATCCTGTCCTTCTTCATCACGGAAATATTCAGCACAGGTCAAAGCAGACAGTGCAACCCTCATTCTTGCTCCCGGAGGTTCTGTCATCTGGCCATATACCAGGGCACATTTTGGAAGAACGCCGGAATCTTTCATCTCATGATAAAGGTCATTACCTTCACGGGTTCTCTCTCCTACACCGCCAAATACCGAAATACCACCATGTGCCTTGGCAATGTTATTAACCATTTCCATCATAATAACGGTTTTACCAACACCGGCACCGCCAAACATACCCATTTTACCACCACGGGGAAATGGTACAAGAAGGTCAATAACCTTAACACCTGTTTCAAGAACCCTTACTGTGGTATCCTGTTCCGTAAAGGCAGGCGCATGTCTATGGATGGGAAGCGTTTTATCCTGTGAAATGGGCCCCAGACCATCAACTGGTCTTCCCACAACATTGAGAACTCTTCCCAGAGATGCTTCACCAACAGGCATCATAATTGGAGCTCCTGTATCTTTTACAGGCATTCCTCTTTGAAGTCCGTCGGTTACATCCATGCCAATACATCTTACAACATTATCACCAAGATGCTGGGCTACTTCAACAACAAGATTATCTTCTTCATCTCCGATTGTCGGATTAGTTATGGTTAAAGCTGTTAAAACCGGAGGAAGATTTCCTGGTTCAAACTCAACATCCAGAACAGCACCAAGTACCTGTGCTATTTTACCTATATTTTCAGCCATTTTTTTCTCCTTAAAAGCTGTTTTATATTAATTATCTTAATT
>CAZYDL010000399.1:0-2821 GCA_964646305.1 uncultured Desulfobacula sp.
AATTCATATATAATGTGTGAAGAGCCTCGACCAGAGATATGTACCCGGGAATATGTTCCTGTTTGTGGCAAATTGATTGGTGGTAACCTAAAAACATATGGTAATCGCTGTGAGGCTTGTGCAGATAAGAAAGTAATTGGATATAAACCTAATCCATGGCAATAAATTTTTGAAAAAGTTAATAAGAGCCTACAAAAAATTCAAGTTATACAAAAGGTTGGGTTACAAACCATTCAAAGAGCAGGTAATCAATAAATCCCTCTCATTGGCCTATATGGAAAAGATCTTAGAAATAACAAATGGGTTTATAGAATAAAATGAATATAAAAGTCATCAAAGCAAACTATCTTGACCGCAAGCACTCAAAAGAAATCAAAGAACTGTTAAATATTTATGCATCTGACCCAATGGGTCTGGGTAAACCGTTAAACAAAGCAATAAAAGAAAATATTGTTAAAGAATTATCCAAGCTGCCATATGCGTTTAGTCTTATAGGATATGTCAAAGGCAAGCCTGCTGGATTGGCTAATTGCTTTGAATCATTTTCCACATTTGCTTGTAAACCGCTTATTAATATTCATGATTTCATTGTCTTGGAGCAATACAGGAGGAATGGTGTTAGCCAGAAAATGCTAAACAAAATTGAAGAAATAGCAATATCCAAGGGCTGTTGTAAGATAACTTTGGAAATCCTTAGCAATAATGAAGCAGCAAAAGCATCTTACAACAAATTTGGATTTACCAGCTACGAGTTAAATCCAAAGGCAGGAGTTGCTTTGTTTTGGCAAAAGAAAATAAAATGCACATAAAATTCATACCAGCAAAAGATCTTAAGAAACATTATAATGTATTTGGACATTTTTATTCTATCTATTTAAATTCCAAAGATAAAATTGACTGTAGAAGTGTTCTGGAAATCGTGGCTAAAAATACTACACATTTTAATATTAACTATTTAAGCAATCAATTAGCAGAAGCGGTCTTTATAATGATGAATCCAGGTTCTTCAAAACCTCTTGGAAAAGTCGATAACAATATTTCATGGAACAATATAAATCATCTTGAAATATCTTTGGTTCCAACAAAACCTGATACTACTCAATATCAAGTAATGCGGTTAATGCATTATTATAATTGGAAACATGTCAGAGTTCTTAACCTCTCTGATCTTAGAGATCCTAAAGGGAATAATTTTGCCAAAAGATACAGACAGCTGGAAAATCAAACTGGATTTACTGCACATTCAATATTTGATAGTGAACGGATAAATGAACTTAATTTAAAATTGAAAAGAAAAAGGTCCGCACCAATTATCTGTGCCTGGGGTGTAAGTGATGATTTGAATCCTCTGATTGATAGATGTATTGCACAAATTGGTAATTTGCATTTAACAGGATTGTTAAAAGATGGAAATAAATACTATCATCCCTTGCCGTCATTACAAAGAGCCAAAGAGGAATGGATAAAAAAAATGCTATTAAAACTAAGCGGAGGCTAAGATATTTTAATGGAATATGTAAAAATAGATAACCTGGAAAAAATCCATAATCGAAATTTGGATATTTCCAGCTATATTGTTGATGATGAGCACATGTTGATTACAGGAGAATTTAAAGAAAAAAACCTAATAACCGTGTATGAAAAATCTGGTAAAGTTATTGAACCACACATCTTTCATCATATGCAAATTCAACTTCTCATTAAAAGTGTTGAATTAAAAATTGTTGATATTCATGTAAAAATCCCAGGTGCTCCACATGGTAATATTTGCAGGGAAATGGAAAATAGTCTTGATGCAATAAAAGGTCTTGTAATTGCTCATGGTTTTACGTCAAAAGTCAGAAAAATTGCAGGTGGTATTAAGGGATGCCTTCATTTAACAACATTACTTTTATCAATGGCGCCAGCAGCACTTCAAGGGTACTGGATATTTAATGGTCGTAAAGAACATAGAAATGAGGAATCTGGACTAGATCTTGAAAAATATTTAGTTGATGCCTGCTGGGCATGGCGCAAAGATGGACCGCTGGTTGAAGAGATTTAAAATAGAATCTTGCAAAATGACAAATAAAAGAACACCAGATATGGAATAAGGATTGAGAACGTTCAAAATTCTGTGTCAGTTAACTAAAAGCTGATATACTCAGCTCTAAAAGGAGAACTGACATGACACAAGATGATAAAGAATTTGATTTTCAACAAGCCCTCAAGGGCATACAAGATGGCAAACCATTCACAGGTAAAGACGGTGTCCTTAATTGGAGTATTTATCCCAAAAGTCTTCTCAAGAAGAAAGAAAGGGAATATTTTGGGTTGTATATCATTAAAGGTAGGGTAAAATGGCAAGAGCGGATGTGTTAATTAGTTTAGTCAAAGCAGCTATGGGTGGTGATATGGTCTCCTTCCGAAAAGTTGTTGAATCTGTTATTGCTGAAGAAAGAACCAAGAAACATCATATAATAGCTGATAGACTCAGTGGCTTGATGAGTGATATACAACAATCATTGGTATCCTCTGATGTAATCGACGAAGAAGGATATCTAAAAGAAGATTGCTCACGTTCTGATATTCGCTCTGCTATTCCAGAAACTTTTAATGAATATTCTGACCTGATAACTGAAACAATTATCTCAGAGAAGAAAAATTGAAAGGAATTAGAATGGAAACACAAGATATAATGGTTGGACTATTTTTAATACTTTTAACAGTTAACTTTACAATTAGAGGATTAACTGAAAACGCGTCAGAACTCTTTTTGGCTATAATTGTCAAGCGACAATTATAATTTTCCTCTAACGACAATTAAAATTCCCATTATCCA
>CAZYDL010000400.1:0-2821 GCA_964646305.1 uncultured Desulfobacula sp.
TCTTTTAACTTTCCCTTGGTGGGATTGCCTGTTTCACTGTCCCAGCCCAGTAATTCATAATACTGGCTTATCATTTCAGGTAAAGCTTTAGCATCCACGCATCTTCCCTTTGCAGGTCCGTCAGGCAGTGGTTCAAACAGACGTTTTGGAAGAGTATCATCTTTTGCTGTAAACCCCTGTCTTGCATTAATCTGCCGCAGCATGGTAACTCTTCGCTCTCCTGCTTTCATGAGCTCAAACATGGTACATTCCCAGCCTGTGGCAGAGTTTAAAAGGTCTTCAAGATTACGATATGTGAAAAGACTGCCGCATCCCCAGCAGAACATGCAAAGGCAAAGAGTGTCAAGAAGGCTGTAATAATATTGGGAATAAACTGTCATGCGCACTTTGTCCAGATCCGTGGAAGAGGCATCTCCTCTGCCCAGAATTCCAAGTCCTTTAGAGATTTCAGCCTGGCTTGCTATAAGCCAGTCGTGCTCGTTGGACATGTGATCAGCACCAATGGGGCAGACAGCATACATCAAGGCAAGACTTGGCTTGACCTGTGCCATGTGAATGGCTGGAACCCTGTTTTTTACATGTATGGCAAAGGGTGCTGTGTTTTCACCAAGCTTTTTAACAGCTGTAACAAGACCGTCGGCAAGGGTATCACCAATGCCTTTACGGTTGACAATCTGCTCTATGAGCCAGAACAGACCTTCAGGATCATTAAATCCAAGTTTTCTGCCGTCACAATCATCTTTGGTTAAAATTTTCTTTTCAAGACATTCAAAAAGATATGATGCTGCTCCGCCCGTGGAAATTGTATCCAATCCATAATTATTACACAGTTCATTGGCCTTTGCCACGGCAACAGGATCTAGAATATCAAGGTTTGAACCAAGCAGCCCAAGTGTTTCAAATTCAGGACCGCCAAGACGGTCTGTAACCTTCCAGGGGGAATCTGCTTTCACCTTTTTCCTGCATGATAAAATGCAGCCAAAACATGAGGTGGCTCCAGCTCCAATCTCTTTTTCATAGTTCGGGCCATGAAGTTTTTTATAATCCTTGTGCCAGGATTTTGAAAAATTATGTGTGGCAAAATTACCACCCTCTGCCTGGGGTGCCACAACACCCGGTGTGCCTGATTCTTTCAAGATTTCAGGGAATCCGGACCCGCTTAATTGCTGGGCTCCCATCTTTGCAATGGTTTTTAATCCGTCAACATCATCAAATGTGACCGAGCCTTTACTTTTAATCACAAGAGCCCTTAAATTTTTACTCCCAAATACTGCTCCCATGCCGCCACGGCCTGCTGCATCGTTAAAATCACCCATAAGGCAGGAAAACCTGACAAGATTTTCCCCGGCAGGTCCACATTGAAGAATACTTATATTTTTTGCACCATGTTCGTCAGTCAGAGCATCATGGGCATCAAGAATTGTTTTTCCCCATAAATGTTTTGCATCCCTGATTTCAATCCTGCCATCATCAATCATGAGATATGATGGAGTTTTTGCCTTTCCTTTAATAACAACGGCATCAAAGCCTGTACGTTTGATCATGGGGCCAATGCTGCCGCCAAGCTGGGTATCGCCGGCCCCTCCTGTCTCAGGTGAAATTGCTGTAATACAGCATCGGCTGGCTCCACTTACAGCAGCACCTGTGGCAGCACCTGTGGCAATGGTGATAATATTTTTTTCATCAAAGGCATCAATTTTATTGATAACTTCCTTTAAAAGGAAATATGCTCCAAAGGCACTGCCGCCCATATATTTTCTGTAAAACTCCTCTGGCATCTCTACTTTTTCAATGGTCTTGTCATTAAGATCAACTCTTAATATTGTCCCAGTATATCCCTTTATCATTATTATCTCCCCTTTAAAACATTGTATAAAAGTCTATCTCTCAGCAATTCAATTTTATCATCCAATATTTACCACACATTCCAGTGGAAGGGTGTTTGCCTGAAAGGAGCATTTTGGATCTTTGCATTACAAGCTCTTGCAAAATGGAGCGTTAAGGCCGCCAATTGTTTGAGCGCAGCGAGTTTTGGCGGTTAGCGCAATGAAGCTTAGAGCTTGTTGCAATGTCCAACCCAGCGACTGGAAGGTAAACAGCCTGGAACGGATTATGGATAAAGCCTTGTAACAAACATTCAATATTTATAACACTTCTTTATAAAGATTCATAAGATCCTCTTTGGTGCATTTTCTTGAATTTGTCTGGTGACACCCATCAAGAAAAGCTTTAGTTGTCAGCTCTTCAAGATGTTCTTTCTTTACTCCCACTGCTGTCAGTTTCTCTGGAATTCCAATCTGATTATTCAAATCTGCAACAGCTTCAATGGCTTTGTCTGCAGCTTCATTATCTGACATTCCAAAGGTATTGATGCCAAAGCATGCAGCAACTTTGGCATACTCTTTAAGACAGGTTTTTTTATTAAACTTCATCACAGGAACAATGCAGATGGCATTGGCAAGGCCGTGGGGCACATGGCATACAGCAGAAAGTGAGTGGGAAAGGGAATGTGCAGCCCCAAGATCCTTTTGAAAGGCAACCGCACCCATCATGGCTGCAAGCTGCATATATCCTCTTGCTTCAATATCACCTGGATTTTTCACAGCTATTTTTAGATATTTTGCAACATACTCTATGCCTTTTAAGGCAATGGCATCGCACATGGGATGAAAATCTTTAACAGTAAGTGCTTCAACACAATGGGTAAATGCATCCATGCCTGTCCCGGCAGTCAGGGATGCAGGCAGGCCAGTGGTCAGCTCCGGGTCAAGAAGAGCAATGGAAGGTATGAGCAGAGGACTGCATACCAGAAATTTCCTGC
>CAZYDL010000401.1:0-2809 GCA_964646305.1 uncultured Desulfobacula sp.
TCAAGAAGAGCAATGGAAGGTATGAGCAGAGGACTGCATACCAGAAATTTCCTGCCCTGCTCCACAGAGGTAATCACAGAACAGCTTCCAACTTCACTTCCTGTACCTGCTGTAGTTGGAATGGCAATCATGGGTACAAGGGGGCCTTTAATATTGAGATTGCCGCCTGTGGATATATCATAATCATTTACTATGCCACCATGGGCTGCTATTACCTGCACCATTTTAGAAGCATCAAGAGCACTTCCTCCACCAAGACCGATAAGCCCGTCACACCCTGTCTGTTGAAATACTTCTACAGCCTTGCTTATATCACTGTCAAGAGGATTGGGGTTTACTTTGGAGAATATTGAATATGGTATGCCTGCATCCTTTAAAACCTTTTCAACTTTTGGAAATACGTCTGTATCAAGCATACCGGGGTCTGTTACAATTAAAGGCTTTTGAGCTTTAAGATCCTGAATATACTCGGGAAGATTGTCCAGGGAACCGGCACCAAAATAGATGGTGGTTGGAAATGAAAATTTTGAAATATTTTTACTCATTATATGATTTCCTTTTTTATATAAAAAAACTCATTTAAATTTTGTTCACACTTTGTTGCAACAGTGTTCATTGCAAGCCATTTGCAGCAGTTTCCCTGATTATTAAAGCTTTTACTCTTCTGGTTTTGATTCTGCAATCAGGGCATCAAATAATTTTTGCTGCAATTTGTCATCCACACTCTTTCCGGCAGCAGACAATTCCGGATGCCATTGAACTGCCACAAGCCAGCGATGACTGTCCAATTCAAGCCCTTCTATAACTCCATCTTTGGATTGGGCGGTAATGGTAAGTGCATCAGGAATTTTATCAACTGCCTGGTGATGCCATGAGACAATTTCCATTTGAGAACATTCAACAATGGAGTACAATTTGGAACCCTGGCTGATCTCAACATTATGCCTTGCTGTTTCTCTTGGGGGAAGCCTGTGTAAAATATCTTCTCCAAAAGTTTCCGGCAAATGCTCATAAAGAGTTCCGCCAAGGACAATATTTAAAACCTGCAGTCCTCTGCAAATGGCAAGTGTTGGAATATTATCCTCCAATATGACTTTTGTTAAAGCAAGCTCTGTATCATCCCTTTGTTCATCAACTTTATAAATCAGGGAATGGCTCTTTCCACCATAGCAGTCCACATGGATATCACCGCCACCACTTAAGATTATGCCGTCCAGGGACTTGCATAACTCTTTTATTTTTTTCTCACCCGGAGGCAGCAGAACAGGGATACCTCCAGCCCGTCTTACACACTCGATATATTTGGATGGCAGGCTGTATTCATGGCTTGCTTTTGCACCATAGGTTGTCAGCCCTATCAAAGGTTGTTGTATTTTTTCCAAAATTTTCTTCTTTCCTGATTTAAAAGAGTATTAAAAAACTCAACTTATAATTACCTGTGTTTGAGTGCAAACTATATAATTTCCAGATATCGTTTTAACTCCCAGTCAGTAATATGTCTTTGATATTCCTGGCTTTCCCATTTACGGGTGGCAGCATAATGCTCCACAAAAATGTCACCAAAAAGCTGCCTTGCCGCTTTGGATGCTTCAAGGCGTTGTGCTGCCTCATTCAATGTTCCGGGAAATCTTCGCTCTTTAGCATATTGCTTGTCATAGGCATTACCCTCAACGGGTTCACCTGGATCAATTTTATTTTCAATTCCCCATAAACCAGATCCCAAGGCAGCAGCTCCTGCAATATATGGATTTATATCAGCAGCAGTTACCCGGTATTCAACCCGCTGGGATTTTTCAGACCCGGGGATTGCCCTTAGGGCACATGTCCTGTTGTCAATTCCCCAGCTTGCATCTGTGGGTGCCCAGAATCCCGGAATCAGGCGTGAAAAACTATTGATTGTTGGAGATACCATGGATAATATTTCAGGCATCAATGCCTGCTGTCCGCCTATAAAATACCTCATGGTATCAGAAATATTATCCTTGGCCTTTGGATCATAAAAAACTGATTTGCCGTCAAGATCCTGGAGAGAAAAATGAAGATGACCGCTCTGGCCTGGGTAATCACCAGACCATTTTGCCATGAATGTTGCAAGCCAGTTCCACTGTTTTGCTAGAATTTTTATATATGTCTTAAATAAAGCACCCTGATCTGCTGATTCCAAAATATCATCATAACAGATGGCAGCTTCAATAACTCCCGGCCCTGTCTCAGTATGCAGGCCTTCAAGGGGAAACCTCATGGTTGTGCAAAGGCTTAACATCTCTTCATAAAATTCATGGAATTCTGAAGCACGAAGCATGGAATAGCCAAAAAATCCCGGGGATAAATTGTTAAGATCCTGATATTTTTTCTCTCTTATGGTCTCTGATGTTTCATTAAAGACAAAAAATTCAAATTCACATGCCATCTTTGCCATAAACCCCATGTCTTCAGCTTTTTTAATCACTCTTTTTAATAAGCCCCGGGGGCAGACCTGCTCAAATTCACCATCAAATTCACCAATAAATAATAGAGTATTCTTTTCCAGGGGTAATTCCCTGCAGGTTTGGGGAACAATTTTCACTGGAGCATCGCTGTATCCGGTATGCCATCCAGAAATAGTAACATCCTTATCATACAATTGGTCTTTGGAATCCCAGCCCAGGACAACATTACAATACCCAAAGCCTTTGTCCAGCACATGCAAAAACTTGGATGCCTGCATATATTTACCACGGAAAATACCGTCAATATCAAAAACACCGACTTTTACATACTCAATTTCCCGCTCTTTGATTATTTGTTTTGCGTCATCTATTGTCTTTAT
>CAZYDL010000402.1:0-2787 GCA_964646305.1 uncultured Desulfobacula sp.
TACTGCCGTTGATGTTGCTACTCTTGCCATAAAAGGAGCTCACAATGAAGCCATTGCCTATCCATATGGAATCGGCCTGATTAAACTCATGGGCAGGCATTCAGGGTTTCTTGCAGCCACAGCAGCCCTTGCACAGCAGGATGCCAATTTTGTTCTAATTCCTGAAGTTGACATTTACCTTTATGGTACAACTGGATTTTTACAGGCCCTTGAAAACAGGATCATGCTTCGAAAACATGCTGTTATCATAGTTGCCGAAGGTGCTGGGCAAAATTTATTTGAAGATCAGGAAAAAGAGTTTGACCCATCCGGCAATATTGTATTGCAGGATATTGGTCTTTTTCTTAAAGATAAAATCAAGCAGTGGTTTAAGGCAAAAGATATTCCTGTCTCGTTAAAATACATTGATCCAAGTTATATAATCAGAAGCCTTCCAGCCAATGCCAATGATAGTGTTTTCTGCGGATTCTTAGGCCGGGAAGCTGTCCATGCCGGCATGGCAGGAAAAACTAAATTATTGATCAGTTTCTGGAACAACCAATATGTTCATATTCCCATGGATGCATCATCTGGTAAGCGAAAAAAATTAGACCCTCTTGGAAGGCTGTGGCAGTCGGTATTGGAAGCAACGGGTCAGGATGCCTCATTCAGCGGATAATTTCAACAAATTTACCATTTTTTATTGTCATGAGAAAAAGCTGTCTGTGGGCTGTGCCGTCTTGACCAAAAATAGTATTACCTGTAACACCTTCAAATATACGCCTGCCTGTGAGCGTCTCTTTTAAAGTCTGCCTTGAATTAATGGATTCATCCATGGCAAATGTTAGGAGCATGGAAGCAGTATCATAGGATATTGCTTCAAGAAATTTTGGTTTTTCCTTAAACATGGATTCAAATTCAGTGGTAAATTCCATGGCAGCAGGTTTTTGACTATTATTGAAAAATCCATCGGTTATTACACTTTTTCTATTATATCCTTTTGCATCTTTTAAAAGGCTTTTATGATGCCACAAATTTGTTCCCACAAGATACATACCTGTTGCATCGTTATATGCGAGCTGGGGCAGAATTAAATTAACTTTTGACGGTGAATCAGGGATAAACAGAGCCTGAAAATCAATTTCAATTTTTTCCTCTTCCCTGGCACTTCTTTGAATATCCAATGGTGAAAAACCCATCGCTTCAGACTCAAAAATTTCAGGCTTTAATGATTCAGGAATGGGATAAAATTCTCCAGTAAGTTTTTGAATCGGCTCCTTAAAATCCGTTTTTTTACCATCATAGGATTCAACACCAACAATTTCACCACCGTATTCATCAACTATATCCCAAAAAAGTTCCATATATTTTTTGCCATATTTTTCATCGGGATAGAGTATGGCGACTTTTTTTATACCAAGCTCAAGAAATAAATAGGCACCAAGTGTCTGGACCTGCATCCTGGGTGTAATAAAATTTGAAAACAGATAATCTCCCTTTAAGGAAAAATCTTGTTTTTGTGTTAAAGCAATCAAAGGTATTTTCAGTCTTTGAGCTTCAAGACCTGCCTTGTCAATATTTAGTAAAGGCCCTATTATTCCAGCAACATTTTTTTGATATAGAGTCCTCACACCCTTAGCTGCAATATCAGGATCAGCTTTTGTGTCTATGATAATTATTTTAAATTTCTTGGAGTATTTATTTGATAATTGCTCAATTGCCAATTGAATACCGGTCAATGCCCTCTGGCCAAAAACAGCATATTTGCCTGTTAAAGGCAAAAGACAGCCTATGGTGTTTTTATGGAAAATTGATTGTTTGATAACTGCAACAAGTTCTACAGTTTCTAAATAATAAGGGTGTTCTGGATATTCAAATAAAAAAGTTTCCAGAGTTTCTTTTGCTTTGACAGAATTATTCTCAAGAGCATAATTTACACCAAGCCAGTACAGCAATAAAGAACGCGGGATATTAATATTTTTTATTTCAATAAATTCTTGTATATCTTTGGCAGGAGTTTGTGAAAGAAGTGATCCAATATCAGCAAGAAGTATGAATTCTTCTTTTTCATTTGATTGATCTTGGGCATGGGCAAGTGCCTGGTTATAAAGAAACAGGGCATCCTGATAGTTTGCCTGTAAAGCAAATTGTCCTGCCTGGTCAGATAAGATCTTTATGATTGAAGGCCTTATCTGCTCTTCTCTCCTTGTTTCAGGCTGTACAGGTTCAGTGATTATTTCTTTAGGAGATTCTTTATCTGCAATCTCTTTATCTGTTTCCATGGATGGTTTTACAGGCATTTTAGCACATGAAGCCAGACACATGACAATGCATAAAACAATCAGTAAACTATAATGTAAAAAACTAGAGTATTTAAAATTCATTTATCTTCTATTCCATAATTATTTTTTTTATGAAAAAACTAATTTAAATTTTACAGCTCTTTCATATTGTGTTGTGGGCAAACATGGTGAAAGACCAAGTCTGCCCGTGGCAGTTGGTTCAAGACTATAGGAAAATTAAAAAATTAAGTCAAAAAATCTTTTACTAACAGCTTTGCTTTTTCAATCTCAGAAGGTTTAACCCAAATGATCTGTTTATCTTTGTTAAACCATGTAAACTGTCGTTTGGCATATCTTCTGGTATCTCGTTTCAAAAGCCTGACAGCTTCGTCCCAGTCAACTTCATTATTAATAAACATACCCATATGCTTATATCCAATGGACTGCATGGGTTTTAAATCCAGGGAATATCCATTTTCAAGCAGAGTTGTAACTTCTTTGAGCAAACCCTGGGTAAGCATTATAT
>CAZYDL010000403.1:0-2764 GCA_964646305.1 uncultured Desulfobacula sp.
TTTAGACTTAGCTCTATAAATTTATCACTGACCAATTTTCAAAGATCAAAACTTATGATCACTTTTCTTTGTGATCAAGAAAACCCACATAATGTATATGTAATTAAATAAAATGTCAAATACTTTTTACATTTAATTTAAAATAATTTTATGATATTTCTTTTTTCCAGCTCTCAATAAAACTTCATTGCCCTTTATATCATCATCCAGGATCTTTTGATCAAAGGCTGCTATCTTATTACCGTTCATATACGCACCGCCTTGTTTAATCAAACGTCTGACATCTGACTTTGATTTACACATGCCTGCATCCACAAACAGATCAATCAAAGCAATTTTTCCCATGATTTCATCTTTAATATAGGATGAGGATGGCACAGAATCTTCATTATCATTTAAATGCATGCCCCTTGAAATACTGCTTCCAGGAAGTAAATCATCTGGAATTTCAATATCCCCAAACATGGATACAGATGCTTTCAGAGCTTTACCTGCCTCATCTTCACCATGGCAAATTTTACAGGCTTCATATGCCAGGACAACTTTTGCTTTATTCAAATCAACACCTTGAATATGCTTTACCTGCTCAAGCTCTTCCATGGGAAGAAAAGTAAATAAAGCAAGAAATCTTATGACATCGGCATCATCTGCATTTACCCAGAACTGGTAATATTCATAGGGAGAAAATTTTTGAGCATCAAGCCATACCGCTCCCTTGTGGGTCTTACCCATTTTTATTCCACTTGCTGTGGTAATCAAGGGAAAAGTAATTCCAAAACCCTGTTTCCCCAATGTTCTTCGGATCAAATCAGTGCCTGCAACAATATTACCCCATTGATCAGAGCCTCCCATTTGCAAAAAGCAGTCATGGGACTTAGCAAGCTGCATAAAATCATAGGCCTGAAGCAGCATATAATTAAATTCAATAAAGGTAAGACCATCTTCTGAATCCATACGGGCTTTATAACTTTCAGCTTTAACCATCCTGTTGACACTGAAATGTCTGCCAATATCCCTTAAAAAAGGGATATATTCTAATTTTGTAAGCCATTGGGCATTATCAAGTAAAAGAGCCTTACCCTCTGAAAAATCAAGAAATCTTGATAATTGGTTTCTGATTCCTTTTTTATTTTTATCAATTTGTTCCTGTGTAATCACCTTACGAAGCTCAGTTTTTCCAGATGGATCTCCAATCAAACCTGTTCCACCACCAACAAGAGCAATGGGGCGATGTCCCTCTCTTTGCATATGCGCCAAAGCCATTATACAAACAAGGCTGCCAACATGAAGACTGTCTGCTGTTGGATCAAAACCAATATAACAAGTAGTTTTGTTGTTGGTTAGATAATCCTCCAACTCCTGTGTATGGGTAAGGTCTTCGATAAACCCACGCTCTTTTAATATGGGTAAAACACTCATCTAATTTTATACCTTTTATTTTTTTGTATACTCCACTGCTCTTGTTTCTCTGATAACAACAACCTTGACCTGACCTGGAAAGGTTAAATTCTCTTCAATCTGGGAAGCTATATCCCTTGATAAAAGCACTGCACTCTCATCACTGATTTTTTCACTTTCAGTAATGACTCGTATCTCACGACCTGCCTGGATAGCATAGGTATTGACGACCCCCTCAAAAGCATTTGCTATGTTTTCAAGGTCTTCAAGCCTTTTAACATAATTTTCCAGGCTCTCTTTTCTAGCTCCTGGTCTTGCACCGGATAATGCATCAGCTGCCTGAATAATATAATCATACACAGATTCAGGCATCTGATCTTCATGATGAGCAGCAATGGCATTAACCACAGGCTCAATCTCACCATATTTTTTGGCAAGTTTTGCACCAATGACTGCATGGGCTCCGTCCACTTCATGATCTACTGCTTTTCCAATATCATGCAGCAGCCCCATTCGTTTAGCAAGCTTTACATCCAAACTAAGTTCTGCTGCAATTGCGCCTGACAAAAAAGCAACTTCAATTGAATGCTGTAATACATTCTGGGCATAACTAGTCCTGAACTTTAGTTTACCAAGAACTTTAATCAATTCAGAATCAATACCATGCACACCAAGATCAAAAGCTGCCTGTTCGCCAGCTTCTTTAACTATGGCATCAACTTCTCTGGTTGCACGTTCCACTACATCTTCAATTCTTGCAGGATGGATCCTCCCGTCAGATATCAATTTTTCCAGGGAAATCCTGGCCACTTCTCTTCGAATGGGATTAAACCCTGATAATATGACGGCTTCCGGGGTATCATCTATTATTAGATCAATCCCTGTGGCAGCCTCAAGAGCTCTTATATTTCTCCCTTCACGGCCAATAATTCTTCCTTTCATCTCATCTCCTGGAAGATGAACCACAGAAACAGTTCTTTCTGCTACATATTCACCAGCGTATCGTTGAATAGAAGTTGAAATGATTTTTTTAGCTTGTTTTTCTGCATTCTCCTTTGCTTCACTGGTAATTTTTTTTATCAGTTTGGCACCATCATGTCTTGCATCTTCTTCCATTGCCTTAAGCAATAAATCCTTTGCTTCGTCCAATGTAAGACCTGACACTATTTCAAGTTCTTTTTTTGTTTTTTCTAATAATTGCCTGTATTTATTTTCTTTTTTACTGGCTGAATCAAACTTTCTTTGTGCTTCACTCTCTTTTTTCTGAATATTGTGTTCTTTTTTTGATAATTGTTCTTCACGATTATCAAACTTTTCACCTTTTTTTGATAATCTTCGCTCCTCTTTTTTTAATTCAGAACGCGTT
>CAZYDL010000404.1:0-2762 GCA_964646305.1 uncultured Desulfobacula sp.
AATTCGATAATTTTTATAAAACACCTGATAATTTTTGTTACTTCTTTAACTCACTGATTTTTAAAGAAAAAAATAGCTCTGCGTCAAAAACACCTGATAAATTTTGTTATTTTCACCCCATACGATTTTCTTATCTAAAATTTATTTTTTTCATCCTAACATACCGATAATACAATAATTTTAATAAAAATCAAAATTTTTATTTTCTCTGGCACTTCTTGTGCAATTAGCAATTAGCAATTAGCAAGTTGAAAATTATAATCAACCACAAAAGAATTGAAAAATAAGGAGATGAAGTGCATGAATCGAATTCTAATTGTAGAAGATGATTCCTCTATACGAAAAGCCCTTACAATGGGACTTACATCAAAAAAATATGAAGTTGATAACGCAAAAGATGGATTCACAGGTATTCTTAAGGGAACTTCGAAAAAATATGATGTACTGGTGACCGATCTGTGCCTGCCTGATTATAATGGAATCGAAGTGATTGGAAAAATAAAAGAGAGTACCCCTGACATAGTCCCCATCGTTATCACCGGAAGAGGCAGCATGGAAAGTACGATTGAGGCAATTCGTCTTGAGGTGGCTGATTATCTGGAAAAGCCTGTCAGTTTGAGGACCGTTGAGAATGCAATTGTGCAAGGCCTAAAAAAACGGTCAATGAAACAAGAAGAGATGAAAAAGCAATTAGCAATGATGAGGGACCAATATAATAAAAATGATTTGGCTAAAAATATTCCAGGAGTGGTACACCAGATTAACAACCCCCTTGCTGTAATAAATGCAGCTGTCTTGTTGGCAAAGCGTTCTATAGACGACAAAAAAAAACTGGAACAGCATCTTTCAACTATTTTAAGGGCATCCCAAAAAATAGCGGTTATCAATACCGGTATTATGAATTTTGGAAAGACGCTTGGAGGAAAGAGAAAACTGCTTAAAGCAAAACCATTTTTTAATGACTGCCTGTCGATATTCAAAGGCCTGATAAGTCTTAATGCAATTGAAATGAAAGCAAATTTTGATGATCTTGAATCCATGGTTGTTTTGGACCCGTATAAACTTGAACAGATATTTTCCAATCTGCTCTTAAATGCCATGGATGCTATGGATGGCTGCAAATCAAAGCGCCTGGATATCACAAGTTCATGTAACAAAAAGGCGGGTACGTGGTCCATGGATATACAAGATTCAGGATGTGGTATTTCCAATAATGACCTTAACAAAGTTTTCCTGCCTTATTTCACAACAAAAAGTCATGGCACAGGGCTTGGTCTTTCTGTGGTCAGGCAAATGCTGAAAAGCCTGGGCGGTGAAATTAAAATCAAAAGTATGCCGGGGCAAGGTTCCACGGTTACCATGACCCTGCCCTTAAATGGTAAAAATTAAAATATTTTTAAAAAAAGAAAATTTATACATATAAAGGAGAAAAAAACATGATTAAATTAAAAAACGTTAAAATGAGTGTAAAATTTGTAGTTGCTTTTCTTATTATTGGAATCATACCTTTTGCAGTGATGGGGCTGCTCTCCATGGACAAATCCGGTAAAGCACTTTCCAAGCAGGCCTTTAACCAGCTTGAGGCTTTACAAATGGTAAAAAAGACACAGATAAAAGATTATTTTAAAAATTTATTTATACAAATGGACATCTTTGCCCAAACCCAGGAAGTCCATTCCTTTTATAAACGACTTATACAATATCATAATGATACAAATGTAACTGCAACCGGGAATTATGATGTGACCACATCGGAATACCAGGAAATATGGAACGTATTTGGGAAAAAATTAAGACAGTATCAAGAGAAAAGCGGTGTGTATGATGTTTTTTTAATCTGCGCCAAGCATGGTCATGTCATGTATACAAATTCAAAGGAGAGTGATCTTGGGGAAAATCTGGGTTATGGGAAATATAAAGACACAGGCCTTGCAACACTCTGGAAAAAAATAGTCAAAACTGACAAACAGGCCATTGTGGATATGGCACCCTACGCTCCAAGCAATGGTGAACCCGGCATGTTTGCAGGCTATCCCATGCACGATGAAAGAGGTGGGCTGCTTGGAATCATCGCCTTTCAAATACCCCTTACCCAGATCAATGAGGTCATGACTTCTCGACATGGTATGGGTGAAACCGGTGAAATTTATCTTGTGGGCTCTGATCAACTCATGCGGTCTGATTCATTCCTTGATCCAAAAAACCACACGGTCAAGGCAAGCTTTGCTGATCCTGCTTCGGGAAAAGTGGATACAAAGGCTGTGAGACAGGCTTTGGCAGGAATCCCTGGTAAAGAGATAATTAAAGACTATAATGGCAACTTAGTTCTTTCGTCTTTTGCACCTTTTAAAATAATGGATCTTACCTGGGCTGTCATAGCAGAAATAGATGCTGCCGAAGCATTTGCACCTGTGAAAAAACTCCAATTCCTCATGGGGATAATCGCCCTCATTGGTATCATTACCATCACAGGTGCGGCTCTGGCTTTTACACGGTCTGTAACAAAACCGATCAATTTAGGGGTTAAGTTTGCCAAAGCAATGTCAGATGGAGATTTAACCCAGAGCCTTGATGTCGAGCAGTTGGATGAAATTGGAATTCTTGCAAAAGCTCTTAATGAAATGAGTATAAATTTAAGAAAAATGTTTACAGATATTGCAGCAGGCACCCAGACTCTGACGGCTTCTTCCACCGAGCTTTCAGCTATTGCAGAACAGATCACCACAAATTCGGAACAAACCGCAGAAAAATCAAATAGTGTG
>CAZYDL010000405.1:0-2752 GCA_964646305.1 uncultured Desulfobacula sp.
GGAATGGGATTGTCAGTTGTTCATGGTGTTGTTAAAGGCATGAATGGTGCTATACAGGTTTATAGCGAGCCTGGCAAAGGAGCTGAATTTAAAGTTTATCTGCCCGTGGTAAAGAATCTCTCCGAGAAGCACGAGATTCACCAGTCAAATAAACCAATCCAGGGCGGAAATGAACAAATTCTGCTTGTTGATGATGAAGATGCAATCATTACAATGGAAAAATTGATGTTGGAGCGTTTGGGATATCAAGTTACTTCACGAACCAGCAGTATTGAAGCTCTTGAAGCTTTTAGTGATAATCCAGAAAAATTTGACTTGGTCATTACTGATATGCAAATGCCAAATATGCCTGGAGATAAACTTGCAGTTGAATTAACCAAAATACGTCCTGATATTACTGTATTGCTTTGTACAGGATTCAGTGAAGCCATGTCTGTAGAAAAAGCAACATCTTTAGGTATTAAAGATTTCCTATTAAAGCCGATTGTGATGAAGGATCTTTCACAAAAGATACGTGAAGTGCTGGATAAAAAATAAACTGGAAAGCTAAGTTATTGATTCTATATATTGTGGCTTGAGAGAATGATATTTTGCTACCTGATATTAAATTATATGAACCAAAACCCATGTCGTAAGCTGTTCTGTCACTATAAGTTATATAATATAAAAAATTGACAGCAGATTACTGGTACGGTTCTGAGAGATTGATTTCGGGGGCGGCGAGTGAGCCTTCAATTTAACTCGCTCAGCGGCCACGATCAAATCTCTCAGTTTAACAATTTGAAATTTTGACTTTTTACTATACATTTTTTTATTGGGGGGTGACACTCTTATGATAAAATATCACCCGATGTTTTTACTGGTGATAATGCGTGTGCTTTTAAAGATTTGGACAAAGGCACGGCACAAAAAGAAAAGGAGTTTCACTATGAAGAAAAAAAACATTTATCCAAACCGAAGCCAAGAACTGATGAGCCTTTTTGAGCAGGCTGGCAACAATGCAAAGGTCATGTGCGTTCCTATAGATTATGCTCAAAAAGATCATGTGGTATTATTTTGCAACGGGAATGGAGATCTCCTTCGAAAACCCTTCTCGGTCAAAAATACCCCAGAAGGAGTTGTATATCTACTTGAGCAGGTTAAACGTTCATGTAAGTATCGAGGAATTGAAAAACAGCATGTCTTTTTTGGTGGAGAGGATGTTAACTGGTTTGCTGAAAATTTTGCAAATGCATTATTAAGCAAAGGCTGGCTGGTCGCCAATGTTAATGCGCATGATGCTAAAAAACAACGGGAAAATCTCCAGGCCAGTACTGATCGTTTAGACCTTATGGGTATTGCTACAATGTTATTAAGTTGCCGAGGTAACTGTTGCCCAGCCCAATCTGGTGTGTATCGAAACCTTAGAACCCTTGTTCGACACCGTAAGAAATTGGTAAAACTGAAATCCGCAACCGAATCCAGACAGTTGTTGGGCGTCTTTTCCCGGGATTTTTAAATCAGAAAAAAAGTGGTATTGAACCTTTTTCCAGAATCTCATTGTACTTGATGAAAGAGCGCTTCAGTCCAGCACAAATTCGAAGGAGAAAACGATCAACCTTGATCAACAATTTTCAAAAACTATGTTGTAAAAAATCTGAAATAACTGCGATTAAACTTCAAGAGTATGCTACTCAAGTACTTACCACTCCAAATGAATATATAGCTTCTTTACAGATTTCTTTGGCATGCCAGATAAATCTTTATTCTTGCCTGCTCGATAATATATTACAACTTGAAAAAGAAATGGCACTGTTGCTCTGTCAAACTCAAGGAGCTTTCTTGACATCCATTAAAGGCATTGGGCTTGTTTTAGCATCTGGTGTCACCTCTGAACTTGGTAATCCATTACAGCAAAAATCAGCGGTGAACTTAGCCTCATATTCTGGAATTATCCCGCGAGTCAAACAATCTGGTGGTATACAGGGACAATCAATTACTGGTCGCGTAAGTAAAAGAAGTAATCATATCCTCAAGGATTATGTTGTCCAGTCTGCATTCCATATTGGCAGATATGGTCCCATCGATTTGCAAACCGATTATAAGCGCAGAGAGGCTTCAGGACAACATGCTGATTTCGGAATGGGTCGTCGTTTTATCCGCATGGCTATAAGTTTAATGCGAACGTCACAGATTTATATTCCACCTTATTTAAGAGTTCAGAAAATTGAGCGGCATCAAATTGCTGGACATTATTTATCAATATGGCCGTTTCTGAAAGAAAAATGGGATAAATTTGGTGCTCTTAATGATGCGTTTATCAAGGATCGACCACTTGGCCAATGGCGATATATAGTACAGGAGGTTTATGGTATAAAATTACAAATGTGATCTGCAACTGGCCATTTGATATAATAAACAATGGTTGTAATTTCGGCGGACAGGATGGCTACGGACTACTGTCGCGGTGGATTTTAAACAGGAGATCTTATCGACGGCTATAGCCAGAGTGTCAAACCCTGTCCGTTCGAATCTTTAATGGCTCCAAGGTACTCTGATCCCAGGAATTGCTGGAGATCTCGTCATACCAGAATGCCATAGGCGGATTTTTTTGGATGGGGATGTCACTTGTTACACCGGGTTGCGATCATTAGTTTTTTTTATAATCATTCCAGTTTAGATATTTAAAAAAACCGATTCAAATCGGGAGAGAGGAGTGTTGTCTGAAAATATTTACAAAAAATGTTTGACAAAAGTCCTGGTACTCTGGCTA
>CAZYDL010000406.1:0-2751 GCA_964646305.1 uncultured Desulfobacula sp.
AAAAGGGTTGTTCATAACTGCCCGCCCCACCATAACACCATCACAGCATGTATACTCCATCATCTTTTTTGCATCTTCCACAGAGTTGATATCTCCATTACCTATGACAGGAATTGACAATTGCAATTTGAGTTTTGCAATTAAATCCCAGTCTGCCCTGCCCTTAAACCCCTGACTTGCAGTTCTTGGATGCATGGTAACGGCATTAACTCCGCAATCTTGAGCAATTTGTGCAATTTTAAAGGCCTGTTCACCCGAATGATCCCAGCCGGAACGCAGTTTTATGGTAAAAGGAAGATCAATTGATTTACGCACAGCCGTAAAAATGTTTTTACTAAGTTCTGGTTCTTTCATCAATGCCACGCCTGCACCCTGTTTTACAACTTTTTTTACACTGCAGCCAAGATTAATATCTATAATGGCGGCAATCTTAAGATCCTGTATAAACCTTGCTGCTTCTGCCATGGAATCAGGGTCGCAGCCAAATATTTGAACAGACAGTGGTCGTTCCTGTGGGTCAGAGGTCAATAATTTTAAAGTATTTTTTGAATTATAAAAAATTCCTTTGGCACTTATCATTTCAGAGCATACAACACCGCATCCCAATGTTTTTACAAGGAGCCTGAAAGGAAGGTTGGTGATTCCGGCAAGTGGAGCCAGAAAAGTTTTTCCATGAATTTTTAAATTTTGGATTTGCATTGGAATCAATAAACTGCTGAAGCATGAAAGGTTTTACCCAGCATCATCAGATTCATGACTTTTTTTTAAGTCGGCAAAGGAGATAATTTCACCCTGTTGTTTTTTTTCCCGGCTCATATCTTTTTGAAGGTTTTCACCAGAAAAATTTGTACTTTGAGAAAACGGCAGCTCTTCCACAGGGCTTTCAACTTTTGTGATTTTCATTGATTTTCCATTCATATGAAAATCATGGCCATTGATATAATCATCTTTTAAAATCCATGTAACAACCTGCAAGGGGATCTGGAGCATTAAAAATTTGACGTGATACCAGTCCTCTTTAGCATCGGGCAGTATGCTTTCCACCCTTGCAAAGGATACTGGTGCATCTTCAAGATAAATCAATACAACATCATTTATAGTAGCCATTCTCTCCTCTTATCCTTTATTTGCTCTGGCACTTGGGTTTTCTCTTGTTTATTGTTTTCATATAACATAATCTTTGAATAACTGCCACGACAGACTTTATTTTTTTTGTATTAAGTCTGCCTAGACAGGTTTATATGGAATGCAAATTTTCTAAAAATAAAAAAGAGTAGAATAAATTTATAATGCCTGTTTTTCAAAAAAAATGGATAATTTTCTGCCTTGTTGCAACCTCGATCTTCATGTCAACTTTAGATTCAAGTATTGTTAATATTGCACTGCCTTACATTATGCAGGCTTTAAAAACAGATATTCAAACCATTCAATGGGTGGTATTAATTTATCTCATTGTGGTTTCCTGCCTTTTGTTAAGTTTTGGAAGGCTTTCAGATATTATAGGCCGAAAACCTGTTTACATTACAGGATTTGCCATATTTGCAGCAGGCTCTATATTTTGTGGCACTGCCTCAAGTGCAGCAGCTTTAATTTTTGCAAGAGCTTTACAGGGATGTGGTGCAGCAATGCTTATGGCATGCTCTCCTGCACTGATTGTAGATACCTTTCCTGTTCAAGAAAGGGGAAAGGCACTTGGAATGATAGGTGCAGTAGTTGCGGCAGGTTTAACAACCGGCCCTGTAATTGGCGGGATTCTCCTTGAATATCTTTCCTGGCAATATATTTTTTATATCAATATCCCCATAGGAATTGGGGCAGCCTTTGGTGCCGTGTTTGTTTTAAAAGGTGAATATGCTGCAAAGGGCAGCAGTGAACCCATGGATATAAAAGGAAGTTTTCTTTTGATCATTATGATATCAAGCCTGATTATTTTTATGACACAATTATCTCAATGGGGGTTTATTTCTATCTTGTCCCTTTTGTCTGCCTCCATATCTATTCTGGCAGGTATTGGGTTTTTAATCATTGAGAGAAAATCTAAGTATCCATTGTTTGATATGAAGCTTTTAAAAATAAAATTATTTGTATTTCCTGTAATCTCTTCAACTATTTTATTTGCAGCTCTTTTTATTATCATTTTCATGATGCCGTTTTATTTGACATATCCATGTGGCTTTTCTGCCTATAAAACAGGAATGATAATGATTGTTCCTTTTATATTTCTTCTATTTTTCAGTCCTGTTGCAGGAATAATGTATGACACATTCCGCTCAAGGAATTTATGTATGGCCGGCATGGGAATTTTATTATTATCTTTGTTGTCTTTAATGACCATACAGCCGGCCATGGATGATATCTCAATATTATGGCGTATCGCCCTTGCAGGTCTTGGCACAGCACTTTATATCTCTCCCAATAACACAGCAATAATGAGTTGTATCCCTTTGCAAAGACGCGGAACAGCTTCTGGAGCAGTGGCAACTGCCAGAAACCTTGGTATGGTTGTGGGAGTGGCATTGGCAGGATTAATATTTTCGACTTCTTTTGCAAACCTTACAGATGGAGCAAGCCTAGAAAACTATCTTGCCCAAATGGAACCATATTTTATGATAAGTTTTAAGAAAACAATGGTAATGGGTGCTGTTATAGCTGCCCTTGGCCTATTTATCACCTGGGCAAGGGGCAAAGAAGAATAGAACACTATTAACAGATTGATTATGTTGCAAGTATTGCATATATAATTAAATTTAA
>CAZYDL010000407.1:0-2742 GCA_964646305.1 uncultured Desulfobacula sp.
AGCGGAACGATGTTTTTTATTTTTTTTGAAGGTGGATGATGGGAGACTGGAATCAAGTTTTCATCTTGATTTCAGAAGATAATACAGCTATATCTATATTCAGGATCGTGCATGAAATGTAAAGTTGGTTTTTGGGTGAGCCCCTATCTTTTGCTTTGTATTCTGCGCTGTACAAAAGGTTGAGTACGGTAACTTTTGACACAATGGAGGTGTAAATGATTTTTCATCAACGATCACGGTTCAAGACTATGGAACAGAATACATATTTAAACAGTGCACCTTTATCCCTAATTTTAAGAGTAGTTCCAGCAGTTTAATATATGCAGATTTTAAATCCTTCAAAATGGTATCTTCATCCTGTTTTTATTTTTGCCTGTTCTATTTTTTCCCTTGCCACATTCCTTGTTATGACTATCAGCTGGTATATGGAAATTACATCAGCCCTTGAAGTAATTATCCTGAAATTTCACATTGACCCTAAATTGATTTTTCCTTCAAAAACCGGGATGACCATACTGGTCTTAATTGCGTTGATTGCCGTTGTATTAATTGGAATCCTTCTGGCATTTATTTATTATCAAAAGACTGTAAATTTATTCAGACTTCAGCATAATTTTATATATAATTTCACCCATGAACTCAAAACTCCTGTAACCTCTTTAAGGATTTATCTTGAAACTTTTATCAAACACGAGCTTAAATCCAATGAGATAAAAAAATACAGTGAAAATATGCTGGAAGATATAAACCGGCTTACCGAGAATATTAACTCCATCCTTGATCTTGCAAGAATTGAAAGCCAGAATTTTGGTTCTGAAATCACAAGGGAAAGCCTGATCAGCCTGGTGGAAAAATTTTGCAGCAAAAATGCATCTCTCTTTCGTGAACTGGATATTGAAATTGACAATCAATCCAATAATGAAATGGTATATCCCGTAAACCTGTTTTTATTTGAAATGCTTTTAATGAATATTATTTCCAATGCCATAAAGTATAATGAATCCCATGCGCCAAAACTTGTTATTCGATTTAAAAATTTTATACAAAAAGTTACCATTGAGTTTATTGATAATGGTATTGGTGTTGATAAAAAAGAGGCAAAGAAAATTTTTCGAAAATTTTATCAATCCGGCCGGTACCATGCAAATGATGTCTCAGGATCTGGGCTTGGGCTCTATCTTGTTTCCAGTATTTCAGGCATCCATGGATGGCGGGCTTCGGCTGCAAGTAATGGCAAGGGGAAAGGTGCAACTTTTATAATTACCATTCCAAAGGCAAGCATTAGCAATGTCAGGGAGAAAAATATATGGAAACGGTTGAAAAAGAGCGTATCCTGGTCATAGAGGATGAGGCCCATATAGCAGATGGGATAAGATTGAATCTTTCCCTCCAGGGGTTTGAAATCAAGATTGCCAGGGATGGCATTGAAGGGCTTGAATTCTGGCGATCATGGAATCCGGATTTAATTATTCTTGATATTATGCTGCCCATGATTGATGGGTTTTCCATTTTAAAAACCATTCGCAAAGAAGATGAAAAAATTCCTGTTCTTATTCTTTCTGCAAGAGGAGACACAAAAGATAAAATCAAAGGGCTTAAATACGGTGTGGATGATTATTTGTCAAAACCCTTTGATCTTGAAGAATTTCTTCTAAGAATTGAAAGACTGCTCAAAAAAAAGACCTGGTTTAAGGATGATAACAAAGATAAAAACCTTGAGTATAAAATATTTAAAGGGAATTCTTATCATTTTGGCAACAACCATATTGACTTTATCACTTTTAAAGCAAGTTGTGTGGCCGGTGAGATTGTATTGACAGAACAGGAGATTGTTTTGCTGAAACTTTTTATCGGCAATAAGGGTAAACCTTTATCAAGAGAATTGCTGTTGACTGCGGGCTGGGGGTATTCAAAGGATACCACAACAAGAACAGTGGATAATTTTATTGTCAGATTTAGAAAATATTTTGAAGAAAAGCCTAAAAAGCCAGTTTATTTTATCAGTAGACGCTCGGTTGGTTATGTCTTTGACCATGAATAGGCAGCCTGTTAAAAAAAACTGATTTTTTTTCCAGAGAGCATATAGCCATAAAAAAATTTTATCCTGCAGGATCAATCTGTAACAAGAGATAAAACATAATTATCATCAATGGTTGTTGAATGTATATCCACATTGATTCTATTGTGGTTATGCCAGATTTCATTATCAATCACTTCCACATTGTGAAGGTTTTCGTTAAAGCCTTTTTTTATGTATTTTAAATAGGCTTCTTTGATTGTCCAGTTTTTAAATATAGGGGCAGCATTGTTTTTTAAATGTGCAATCTCTTTTTTTGTAAATGCTATTTTTAAAAATCCTTTGTCAGGCTTAGTTCCAATTTTTTCAATATCAATACCTAAAACCCTGGTTTTATCCATGCAGCATCCTGCTGCTGCATAATTATTACTATGGGATAGTGAAATCGGGATATGTGGAGCACGGGTCAGAAACGGTGCACCCCCTTTAAGGTATGAAATTGTGATTTCATCAAGTGGCAGGGCCTTGGAAAAAATATTTTGAATCATTAGTTTTACAAGATATCTGCCACTTATCCATTCTATTTGCTTTTTAAGAGCTTTAAAACCATTGATGACATTGATTTCTTCATTATTGAGAAAAGTTTGTGTGAAATTAGATTTATCAAAAATTATATTTCTCAAATGCCTGGAATCAGGGAGCTTGTCATCATGGAAAACAGATTG
>CAZYDL010000408.1:0-2736 GCA_964646305.1 uncultured Desulfobacula sp.
TCGTTTTGAACCGCCATTTTTATCTCCTTGGAATATTTATTAAGCTAATCAATGATTAGTTTTTTTGTTTGATAAAAAAAACAGGGTCTTCTGTCAAGGGAAAAATAAACATTGTTTACATAAATAAATCAAAATTTCATCTAACTTAGAAGAGAAGAGGATTGCTGTTTTTTTGAAGATACACTTTGCCCTATTATCCATCCAAGAAGCAAAACACCTGTTCCTGTTAAAAACCATTTTATCATGCCGGTTTTAAAAAGGCTTTTATTTTGTGCCTTTAAAATTGTGAGCTCATCTAAAAGAGCAATGTTTTGTTCTTTAAAAATTTTATTTTCCTTTACAATTTTCTGAATATTTTTTGATTGCTGGGCAAGAGTATTAAATTTTTTATTACTGTCAGAAAGCAAGCCGGCAGTTTTCTTTTTTTCGTCCATGGCTGTTTTTAATGATATTTCAAGTTCTTCACTTGTCTGAGAATAGTTTTGTTCCATTGATGAGAGTTTATCCTGTAGCACTTGGTTATTTTTTTTTAATTGTATTATTTGATTTTCAAGAATTATATTCTCTTTTTTTAATTGATTAATCATAAAAGTTTTAGGTGGAGTAAATATTATAAATTTTTTATCCACCCAGCCAATTTCTTTTGATGTGAGTTCAACCTTGTAGAATCCATTTTGTTCTTCAAGAATGGCAACAGGGGTGTTGCTTGTTAAAGTCTTTAATACAGCATAAGAGTTACCAGGGCCCTGCCTGAATGTTAACAGCAGCATATCAGAAACATAACCGGTTTTTCCATAGCTGGACAGTGGGAATAAACAGATCATGACAATAAATAATATTACAATAAAAAGTGGATTTTTCATGTTCTTTTCGTACCTCCTCATGGTTTTTTCTAATTCAATAGCAGTCATGGGGTTATTTTTCAATAAAAAACTCTTGCCAAAGTATATATATACAGAGTATCAATCATGTCAACAGGCTGTTACAGAATGTTAATGTATAAAAAATCAGGCTATTTAGAAATGAGCGAAATATTTTATCAAACTTTGTGTATCTCTAATATTTTAAAAGGAGTAGAAGAGGGACTTTCCAAATATTCAAATCCCAGCAGGGTGGCTTTGGTTTTTGCTGCTGCTGAAGATGATCCTGTGAAAATTTTTGATCCTCAAAATATTTTAAAAGGTCATGAATCAAAACTCAAAGAAATATTTTACGATAATTGTGATGACTGGAGAAAGAGTGTTAAAGATAAGATTGATTGTCAACCCCGTGGACTTATTGTTCCTGACAACGAATTATCATTGTCAGGATTAATTTCCTATGCTGGATGTTCCAGTAACTTTTTTTATCAGCGGTGGTTTACAGATCATCATCCTGATATGTGTTCTATCCATCCTACGACAAGATGGCTGGAGCAGGCAACATGCCTGCTGGTTCATGATTATAATTCTAAAACATCTGCCATAAATTCCTCTGATTATGTGCTTAAAAATTACTCTTTACAGGCCATTGCAGATTATATTGTTGATCAAAGAGAGGAAAACCTTGGGTTTGATTCTAAAATTTTGATACCGCCTATTCTCAATTATATTTTAAATATATCAAAAATACGCGAAGAGGGTGCCTGGGCAAGAGGAACTCTTTTTTTTACAGACCCCCAGAGACTTGAAGAGATACCATTTATCACTAAGATTCAAAAAAATGAACGTCCTGTTATCAGCAATATAAAACACATAAGAAAGCTTCTTGTGGCAGTTGAAAACTCACAAAGAAAACTGGTTTCCGACGGATGTACCATTATTGGAGTTACTGACTATGATATTCCTGATTTTGCCATAACAGCAGACTTTAGAGGAGATCATGGATTCTTAAGACTTGGGGACAAAAAAATAGCCTCTTTTTTTGATGGCAGTTTCCATTCCACCACAAGGGAAGCAAAAATGGTTGAACTTGAGGAGCTTTTAATGGACTCCAACCTTGACACAGAACAGGCCACTCTTTTGTTTCAGGTAGCTTCCAATCTTGTGAACAGTGCAGCAAAAGGCAGACATGGCTGCACACTGGTGATTGATCTTAACAATATCCCAGTACATTTATCAGGTCATGTATTAGATCCTCCCTTAACCCTCATGGAAACAAAAAACCTGCAATTTACCTGTTCACTTTTAAAAATAGATGGTGCTGTTCATATAACATCAGATTTATACATACATGGTTTTGGATGTCTATTGGATGGGAAAGCCATTAACTGGGAAAATATGGCAAGGGGAGCACGATATAATTCTGCTTTAAGATTTTCTGCTGATCACAGTCATATTATTGTTGTTGTTGTTTCATCGGACAGGCCAGTATCAATTATTTATAATGGCATTGAACTTAATGCTTACAGTCTCTGGAGACCGATATATCAATACACGCCTGAACCTGTGAGCCTTGAAAAATATTTAAATGGAGTAATATTATGACACACAATCACGATCATTCCCACGCTCACAGTCATGAGCATGGACATTCACACAGCCATGACCATGGTCACGATCACAGCCATTCCAATGAATTGACCCTTGAACAGAAATTAGAAACATTATTGGGGCATTGGATTGATCACAATAACAGCCATAAAGATACTTTTTTTACCTGGGCAGAAAGGGCAAAAGATGAAGGTATCAATCAGGCTGCAGTGAATTTGGAAAAAGCCGGGCAATTGTCCGAGCAAATTACTCTGCATTTAAAAGA
>CAZYDL010000409.1:0-2729 GCA_964646305.1 uncultured Desulfobacula sp.
ATACCATACTTTTATGGATTTTGCATCTGCGGCCAACCCGTTTCATATTATCTATATAAGAAAAATATAGACAACATCATCAATAGAAAATTACAATCTGAAATTAATAAATAAATCATGAAGCATTTCTAACGGAATTTAATTAGAGGATGAAAAATGTATCTAAAAACTTCATGTATACCGCGAGAAAGCGTTTTTAATAGAGATAGACGTAATGTTGTGCTGGATCTTTCAGATCTTCTTGAGTCTAAAATCAATGCCGAAGATTTTTTTGAGGAAAACTTTATCACCTCAGGCATGAAAACCCTTTTGGAAAAAATATTCAGCAGGCTGGAAGGTACAATAGATCAGGCCTCTACTTTTTTGCTTACCCAGGCAATGGGCGGAGGCAAGACCCATAATATGATAGCCCTTGGTTTGCTTGCCAGGGATCCTGAACTGCGCAGGAAAATACTGGGCAAAAAGAGTCCGGGAGCAACACTTGGAAACGTAAGAATAATTGGTTTCACAGGAAGGCAGTCGGATGCGACCCTGGGAATATGGGGATCAATTGCAGAGCAGTTAGGTAAAAAAGAGGTGTTCAATAATTATTATTCCCCTTTACAGCCCCCTGGTGTAACTGCGTGGATAAACCTTTTAAAAGGTGAGCCCACAGTAATAATGCTGGACGAACTGCCTCCTTATATGGAATATGCCAAATCAAAGGAGATTGGGAACAGTGATCTTGCGGTAGTTACGACAACAGCCCTTTCAAATCTTTTGGTTGCGGTTAATAAAGCGGAACTTTCCAATGTATGTGTCATTATATCCGATCTTACGGCTACATATGAGGGAGGAAGCGCGCAGATAAACAAAGCCCTTGACAATCTTCAGCAAGAGACAAATCGTTCAGCCCTTAGAATAGAACCGGTTAATACTCATGGCGATGAATTGTATCACATCTTAAGAACCAGATTATTCGAGATGCTGCCGGATGAAACTATAATAAAAAAGGTTGCTAATGAATATGCATCGGCTGTTAAAAGCGCAAAGGAGATGGATGTAACCAACGCGTCTCCGGATTCTTATGCGGCGCAGATTATTGAGTCCTATCCTTTTCATTTTGTAATCCGCGACCTTTATGCAAGATTCAAGGAAAACCTCGGGTTTCAGCAGACAAGAGGGCTGATCCGGCTGATGCGCGTTATTGTATCCAGCCTGTATGAAACCGGGCGAGCGGATAAAACCATGCTCGTTCATCCGTATGACCTGGATTTAAACAATGAAGAGGTCTTTTCGGAAATAAAAAGCATTAACCCGACTTTAAGCGAGGCGGTAACTCACGATATTGCCAAAGGTAGCCATTCGGTTGCAGAGGAACTTGATCAGCGACTTGGTTCCGGTACAGACGCACAGGATGTATCAAAGCTTATTCTTGTGGCATCCCTTGCCAATATTCCCGGTGCCACCCATGGTCTTCGGGAATCTGATATTATGGGATATCTCTGTGCGCCGGGCCGTGACATCTCCAAGGTAAAGAAAGATATTGTTGATTATCTCCCCACACAGGCGTGGTATCTCCACACCAGTACAGATGGAAGGCTCTTTTATAAAAATACCCAGAACCTGGCAGCCAAACTGCACTCAATGGCTTTGTCCTACAACCGGCAATCCTGTCTAACAGAGCTGAGGGGATATCTAAGGTCTTTGTTTTCACCTGAGCTAAAAGACTGTTACCAGAAGATTGAAATTATTCCTGCTATTGATGAGGTTGATGTTGATGCAAACAGAGTCAGTCTCATTATAACAGAACCAACCGGCAACATAGCAGGTGCAACAAAGTTGAGTAAAGACTGGGATAAATTCGCAAATGATATTGAATACAAAAACAGAATTGTTTTTCTAACCGGAAATCATGAAAATATCCTGGATCGTGTTATAGAGCAGGCAGCTCAATATCGGGCAATACAGTCCATTATTAATAAATTTGACGCTGAGAGACTTTCTGAAAAAGACCCGCAGCACATTCAGGCTCAAACAAGCTGTGATAAAATCATTCTTAGTTTGCGAAGCGCCATCCAGGAAGCTTTTACAACACTGGTATATCCGTCAAAAAATGGATTTCGCACAACTGACTGCAGAATTCAATACACCGATAATCAGTTTGACGGCGAAAAACTCATTCGTCACACACTTGAAAAGGTTCAGAAATTCACAGGTGAAATCACAGGTGATACGTTCAGGAAAAAGTGCGAGGCGCGTCTCTTTGGCGGGCAGCAAAGGTCTCAGTGGTCGGAGATAAAGCGGCGTGCAGCCACGCTTACGACCTGGCAGTTTCATAAACCTGATGCCCTGGATAGCTTAAAAGAGACATCTGTAAGCCAGGATATATGGAGGGATGAAGGGGGCATTATTAACAAAGGCCCATTCCCTCCACCAAAAACCGAGGTAAGGGTACAGAAGATATCAAGAAACGACGACACCGGTGAAGCCGCACTTAAAATTACTCCTGTGCATGGAGATATTGTATATTACGAGACAGGCAGCGCTGAACCTACAACATCGTCAATGAAGCTTGATTCATTCAACAATGTACAAATCAGCGACTTAAAATGTAACTTCATCTGTATTGATTCTACAGGCAAGCATAAACAAGGCGGTTTAGAAACATGGACAAACACAATTACCCTCAAGCATCGGGTATTCCAGCAAGGCGACAACTGGATGGTTGAACTTAAGGCCACCCCTAA
>CAZYDL010000410.1:0-2728 GCA_964646305.1 uncultured Desulfobacula sp.
AGCCCGATGGCACTAATGTGCCCTGCTACTTCAGCGCTACTCGTCTTAATAATGAAAAAGGAGATAAGATGGGTTCATTCGCTATGGTAACAGACATCACAGAACGCAAAAGATTTGAAAAAAAACTCCGCCGGGCCAAGATCACAGCAGAAAAAGCAAACCGGGCAAAATCTGTTTTTCTTGCCAGCATGAGCCATGAGCTGCGGACACCGTTAAATTCAATTTTGGGATTTGCTCAGTTATTGGAATCAAAAATTGGCAAGGACGATGATAATCTCTACAAACTATATCCCGCAAGAATCCTACGGTCAGGTGAACACCTTTTAGAACTTATTAATGAAGTTCTTGACCTGGCCAAAATTGAATCAGAGACAATACAATTATCACTTGAGCCGGTTGATGTAAACTCAGCAGTAATGGAGGCAATCGAGGTTGTCAGGCCGATATCAATGTCACATGGGATCGAACTATTACCGAAAAAACCAAAAGAGCCCATATTTATCAATGTAGATCGCACCAGATTTAATCAGATAGTCCTGAATTTGCTTTCAAACGCTATCAAATACAATCGACCCAATGGGAAAGTAATGATTTATAGTGAGACATCAGGTAATAAGCTGCGTCTAAATATAGCCGATACCGGTCCCGGCATAGAAAAAGATAAAATCAGCCTGCTTTTTGACCCTTTTAACCGGCTGGGAGCAGAGACATCTTCCATTGAGGGGACAGGAATCGGGCTGACAATAACAAAACGGCTTGTTGAAATGATGAAGGGTTTTATCGGGGTAGAAAGTGAACCGGGTATCGGAACAAACTTCTTTGTTGAGTTTACGCTTACAAAAAATCCTATAAAAAACCAAAAGAGTACCGTGCAGCCTTCAACTTTGGACGGGACTGCCTTGACTGAAAAACACACCCTTCTCTATGTGGAGGACAACATGGTAAATCAACAGCTTATCGAGGCCATTCTGAAAGATCATTTCAATATTACTTTATTGAAAGCCAAAAATGCTGCCCAGGGGATAGAGATGGCAGTTAAGCAAAAGCCCGATCTGATCCTTATGGACATTGGCCTTCCTGATATGGATGGTTTCCAGGCTTTTGAACGGCTTGGTAAAATAAAAGAAACCAGACACATCCCTGTTGTCGGATTGAGCGCAAATGTCATGCCTCTTGATATTAAAAAGGCTATAGACGCAGGATTTGCCGATTATATTACCAAACCCGTTAATATCGGCAAATTCCATCGCGTGATTGCCAATACCATTAACAGAAAAAAAGAACAACCTATCAATTAAAAAAAGGATGAATTTATGATATCAGAACAAAAATTGCTTAATGCAAGAATTTTAATTATAGATGACAATCAATCCAATGTGGATCTTTTGAAAGATATTCTGGCAACAGAAGGATACACGTCACTGCTTTGCCTGACAGATTCCCGTGATGCACAAGATATGTATCTTGCTTACGATCCGGAGCTTGTACTGCTGGATATCAATATGCCCAATTTTGACGGTTATCAGCTTCTTGATCAATTTAAGGAAGTGGAAAATAATTTATATGTTCCCGTACTTGTATTAACAGCCCTGCAGGATAATGAAACCCGAATCAAGGCGTTAAAAGCTGGAGCACAGGATTTTTTAACAAAGCCGTTTAACAAATTGGAAACCATAACAAGAATTCGCAATCTTCTGACGGTCAGGCTTTTACATAATCAGGTTAGAGATCAGAATATCATATTAGAACAAAAGGTCCAGGAACGTACCATTGAGCTTCAGGAATCACGCCTTGAGATTATCCATCGTTTAGGGCGTGCAGCTGAATATAAAGATAATGAAACCGGTGCCCATATTATCCGGATAAGTAAAATGTCTTCTTTGCTTGGAAGGTTGGCCGGAATGACTGATGCCCAGGTAGCGCTATTACTGAACAGCAGCCCCATGCATGATATCGGGAAAATCGGGGTCCCTGACACTATCCTTCTTAAACCCGGCAAGCTTAATGCTGAAGAGTGGAAAACTATGAAAAAACATACGACTATTGGAGCCACTCTTCTTGACGGTAACACTTCGGACTTAATAAAATCAGCACAGGAGATTGCATTGACCCATCATGAAAAATGGGATGGGTCAGGATATCCCCGGGGAAAAAAAGGAAAGGAAATCCCTTTCGAAGGCAGAATAGTTGGTATCGTTGATGTTTTTGATGCCCTGACATCCAAAAGGCCTTACAAAGACTCTTATCCGATTGATAAAACGTTATCAATCATCAGAGAAGGACGGGGACGACATTTTGATCCTGATTTAACAGATTTGTTTATTGAAAATATTGATGATTTTGTCGCAATCAAGGATGCTCTTTCCACTAAAAAAGACATCTCCCCCCAGAATTACAAACTCAGCGAACGGGATCGATGAAATGAAAGACTTTTTTCCCAAAAAAATTCTTTCTGAGCTAAATGATTATTCTGGATACCAGGCTATCTCCAGAAAAATATTTATAAGATCACTTACAATCATCGGCTTACCTATATTCGCCATTTTTGGTATTCTCGATTTGTATAAATCTCGATATATTGTGGGCACGATCGCATTGATTGTCTCTTTAATTCTGTTTTTTTTGATATTTAATTCAGAAAAAAAAGCTGAAGTCAAAAGGTCGTACATATTCCAAGAGATTATTGTCCGATTGTATCCTATCCTTTTTATTTTATATTTTCTCTATC
>CAZYDL010000411.1:0-2713 GCA_964646305.1 uncultured Desulfobacula sp.
GTAAATGTAAACTTGTCCATGCCTGAGCCGTCATATTCTTCCGGTATCCCAATACCCAATAGACCAAGATCTCCAAAAGTTTTCCATATCCCCTCAGGAAGATGGCATTCCCGATCAAGTTCCTCTGCAATTGGAGCGATTTCTTTCCGCATGAATTCTTTGATATTTTTCTGGATCATTTTTTGTTCGCGTGTGAGCTCAAAATCCATAAGTTTGTTATCTCCTCATATTCTTAATACACCGTTTGGTGTTTCGCTAAATTCACGGTTCAATGCCGCTGACAGGGAAATACCTAATACCTTCCGGGTATCGGCAGGGTCGATAATACCATCATCCCACAACTCAGAGGTGGAATAATAAGCACTGCTCTTTTCCATGTAATCATCGGCAATGTTTTGAGTAATTTTTTCCTTCTCATCATTTGACAATGTTTTACCCTGGCGCTGTAGTGATTTAAGACGAATTTGTGTCAGGGTTTTAATTGCCTGTTCCATTCCCATAACGGAAATTTGTGAGTTGGGCCAGGAATAGAGAAAACGGGCGTCATAGGCGCGACCGCACATGGCATAATTGCCGGCACCGAAACTGCCGTTTGTCATGATGGTCAATTTAGGGACGTCAAGGTTGGCCTGAACCATTAGCATTTTGGCTCCGTTCTTGGTAATACCGCCATGTTCATAGGCCTTACCAATCATAAATCCACTGATATTCTGCAAAAAAATGATTGGAATGCGATCTCGATTGCAGATCTGCATAAACTGGGTACATTTTTGGGCGCTGTCGGAAAACAATACGCCATTATTACCAATAATTCCGACCTTCCAGCCATAAAGGAAAGCAAACCCACATACTGCGGTTGTTCCATAGGCAGGCTTAAATTCATGAAATCGGCTGCCATCCACAATACGGGCAATAACATCCCTGATGTCGAATTGTTTTTTCACATCATCTGGAATAATACCGTAGAGTTCCTTTGGATCATAATAAGGCTCTTCAGACTCCCTTTTTTCCAGCGCTATTTTAGTTTTTTTGGGGAAAGTTCCAACAATTTCACGCACAAGCGCAAGACCTTCCTGTTCGGAATCAACAGCGTAATCAGCCGTGCCGCTGACGGTTGTATGAACATCAGCACCTCCGAGTTCATCAGCGGTTACCTCTTCACCGGTGGCCGCTTTGACCAGGGGAGGTCCTCCGAGAAAAACGCCTCCGGTGTGACGTACCATAATGGAATAATCGCACAGGGTGGGCACGTATGCGCCACCGGCAGTACTGTGTCCCAGAACAAGCGCCACCTGTTGTACACCCATTGCACTTAAAACGCATTGATTTCGAAACATTCGGCCTGCCATGTGCCTGTCGGGGAACAGACCTGACTGCAATGGTAAAAATGCTCCGGCAGCATCCACCAGATGGATCATGGGCAAATGGTTCTCAATGGCGATATCCAGAGTTCGAACCATTTTTTTTACGGTTAAAGGATACCAGGCACCGCCCTTGATAGAGCTGTCACTGGCCATCACCAAAATTTCCCGGCCATTGACGATCCCTATACCGGAAACAACACCTGCAGACGGAACCGTTCCGTCATAGGCCATGTTAGCCGCCAGAGTAGATAGCTCCATAAACGGAGTTTCAGGATCAAGAAGCAAATCAATCCTTTCCCGGACTAATAATTTTTTTTGTTTGCGCAATCGCTTGATATCCCTTTCGGGACGTTCAAAACGTGCTTTTTGCTGACTCACACAAAGCTTATCTATGAGTGTAAGGTTGTGGCGTTCATATGTATGAAATTGAACTGACTGGGTATCTATATTGGATTTGATTCGACGCATTCTACGCATCCTCCTTTTCTATCAGAGTAACCAGAACATCATTTTTATCAAAAGTCTTCCCAGGCTCAAAATTGACCGTAGCCACTTTTCCGTTCCGGGGTGCAGTTATGACGGTTAAAATTTTCATACTTTCAATGGTGATCATGTCCTGGCCCCTGACAACCTTATCACCCTCGGTAACATGGATGTCCACCACCATGCCAGGCATGGGTGCCATGGCACTATTACTACCTTTACCGGTTTTCTGCGAGGCTTGCTCCACCGGATCAACAATATCCAGGGTAAATGTCCGGCCAAATGCATGGATATAGGCTGTTTCACCTTTGATCGCCATTTGGATATCTTCTTGTTTACCACCAAGATGAATTTTGTGACGGCCGTCTTTTTTATCAATCAAGACAACGGGACTGGGTTTGTCATCATCCACTTGAAACTGCTGGGCACCATGCTCACCTGTAATCGTTACCGTATAACTTTTACCTAACAAATCGATTTGACGTTGCATATCAATTCCTCCAATTTCCCAAAAAACAATGGGGTTCCGGCACTTTGAAGGCCGGATCAACAAATTCACGACTACTCAAAGCTGTTGCTGCAAGAAGCATGTTGCGCTCTTCTTTGTTTAGTGTTGGCGCTTTAAGATCCTCAGCATACTGTGGTATAAAATCTGTATCCACTTTACCAGCCAAAAAACTTGGGTGACTTAAAATTCGGACCAGATAATCCGTATTGGTGGTCACGCCTAAGATAAGAGTATCTTTCAAAGCCTTTACCCCTTGTTCAATGGCAGCCTTTCGATCGACATCATGAACAATTAATTTGGCCAACATGGGATCAAAGGCAGATGACACCACCATTCCTTCAGCAAACCCGTTTTCCAC
>CAZYDL010000412.1:0-2710 GCA_964646305.1 uncultured Desulfobacula sp.
GTTTTAATATTATAAACTTTGATTATAAAGTATTATCAGGACTCAATCATTTTGATTTTTTTTCACTTCCCACACTGGATCTTTTGTTAAAAGTCCATGAACGACTTGGCTACAGACTCTCCCTTGACCGTCTGGCAACACAGACCCTTGGCATAAGCAAAAGTGCAGATGGTCTCATGGCGCTTAAATGGTGGAAACAAGGAAAAATTGATAAAATACTCAAATATTGCAGGCAGGATGTAAAAGTTACCAGAGATTTATACCTTTATGGTAAAGAACACCTGTTTTTAGTATTTAAGAACAAGGCTGGAAACAGGGTCAGGGTTCCGGTTCAATGGTAGTTGCATCCCATCACCTATGCTTGACCATAATTGCGAAAATCTTTTTATAGAGTTTAAGAATTTCTTCTATTTTAAATATGTATCCTGCAATATAAAAAATAAAAATAAATTCAATGCCAATTATGACACTTAAGGATAAAGAGCCTGAAAATCCAGAAGTGTCAATGAAATTTTGAATTCCATATTTTGAGATAAAAAGGATGAAACCAATAAGCAGGCTAATTGGTAATATTTTAACAAAGAGCAGATAAACTTCTTTTTTCTTAAAATTATCACTTTTTTTATTCCAGCATTCATACAGAATAAATGCCTGAATCATAACAGACAATGATAAACCAAGTGCCACACCTTTTGCACCCATTGCTTTCATTAATAATATGATTAATGGAAGAGTTATTATGACGCATGCAGTTGTGAAAATGGCAGGAAAAATTGTATTTTGAGTGGCATAAAATCCTCTTGAAACAATATTCTGGGCTGAAAAAGCAAAGGCACCTATCATGAAAAAGGGCAGGATGCCTGCGGTCACCATGGTTGCCTGGGCATCAAACTGGCCCCTTTGAAAAAGAATGGTTATGATCTCCTGGCTTAAGATCATGAAAAGTGTGGAAACAGGAATAACCAGAAGAATAAATTTCAATGTTTTATTTAAAAGAAGGTTTAATGCCATAATGTCACCTTTTTGGGCAAGTTTTGCCATAAAAGGATATGATGCAACTCCAATTGCCTGGCCAAAAAGTCCTACAAGAATAAACATTATTCGGAGAGCATAATTCATGGCAGCAATACTTCCCTGATCAAGATATGAACCAAAGAATTTCAAGAGAATTTCCGTTGAAAATGTCATGGTCAACCCTATCATTAAGGGAAGGGTCAGCTTGATATATTTTATTAAATCAGGATGAATAAAGCTGATGATGGGGTAATATTTTAATCCAAGTTTTCTGGCTCCCATAATCTGAATAGCAAAATTTCCAATAAACGCACCTGCAAGTACTCCCCATGCAAATCCCTCAATGCCTATAAAAGGACCAAGGATAAGACCGCCTGCAATAATAAACAGATTATATATCAAAGGTGCCAGGGCAGGGATGAAAAATTTTTCATTTGCAAATTGAACTGCCATGAAAAGTCCGCCGCAAAAAAAGAAAAACTGGGCAGGGATAATAATCCTGGTCATTCTTACGGCAAGGGCAAAAGTTTCAGGATCTTGAATTCCCGGTGCAAAAAGACTTACAAGCTTCGGAGCCCATATCAATGTGACAATAATAAAACACACAAGTAAAAGACCGAATGTATTTATTATTATGGAAAAAACCTTGTAACCTTTGTCTGCTTTATTTAAAGAGAGATAGTGGGCAAAAATGGGAATAAATGTGATGGAAAGGAAACCGCTTGCCACAATATGATTGAGAATTTCAGGAATTATAAAGGCAATCTGGTAGGCATCCACTCCTGTTTTGATGCCACCAAAACCTGCAATTGCCATTTCACGGAAAACACCTATTACACGACTGGCAAATACAGATGCCATCATGATGAAAGAAGCAAATCCTACTTTTTTTAATATATGGTCAGTCATTATTCAAAATTCAAAACCTCGTTGCATAGGATTTATCATAAAGGATTGGTAAATAAAAGTATCTTGGGTGAAAATAATTGACTTGAACAAAGCTTGCAAAATATATTAATACAATGCAATATTATATTTTATAATTTAAATAGCAATGGATTTGAAATAAGGAACTTATAATATGATAACAAGAGTTGGAATCTGCCTGTCACTTGCAGGTCTTTTTGTTGGGCTTTTCAGTGGTATATCTAAATTCATGGAAGCCACTAATTTCTGGGTTGATTTAACAATTTCGAAAATGATCGGTGACAATAGTTGTGAAACAATTATTTTATTTATGGATGCTGCCATAATACAAAAATCCCTTGATTTTTTAATATATGACCTGCCGTTTTTTGTTTTCCTCATTGGGGTGGGAGTCATTTTACTAATTATCAGTTTATTTGTTAAAACTCATTAGGGGGAGGGTGTTCCTGTAATGAAAAGAACAATTTTTGCAAAAAAAATCATTTATATCCCTATGATTGCTGTTTTGTTTTATACTTTAGCTGGTTTTTTTTTATTGCCATATTTTGGTAAAAATATTTTGCAGGACAAACTTGGCAACTCTTTGAACAGAAAAGTTATTATTGAAAAAATTTCCATCAATCCCTATGCATTGACAGCTAACTTTGATTCATTAATTATAAAGGATAGAGAAGATAAAGAGATTTTTGTGTCTGCAAAAAAAATCTTTTTCAATTTGTGCGCCAGGCATGGCGCGCAGCGCCTGACTGGCGCTATCCAGGAAAATGTT
>CAZYDL010000413.1:0-2698 GCA_964646305.1 uncultured Desulfobacula sp.
TCAACATCTGTCACATACAGGCCTGTGCCGATGAACCAGTCATATATCCCCAATAGTTTGATAAAAGATATTTTTTTAAAATCATTCCCTTGAACATTCGGTCTTGTCCAGTGGTATTGATAAAAGCCTTCGCCCGATTGCTCAACAATTTTAATTATATCCCTGGTGATATATTTCCCGTGCGTATCCTGCACATCTGACAGATTTTTTCCTTCCAGTTCTGGTTTGCTTGGAAATAATACTGCTTTACCATCCAGGCAACTGATAAAATAGTAGCCGTTGCCCTGCTCAAATTGTATGGGCCGTATGGCATCCAGAATCATTGTCTGAATTTCAGTTTTACTTTTAGTGATTTTATTTTGCTGATAGATATTTTGCGCAATGGAGTATGCTTCATAAACCCTGGATTTAATTTTAAATTTTGTCAGCCTTTCGCTTTGCATTTTTTCGTAACGAATAATATCAACGACACGCTCAACTTCCTGCTTTATTATCTGTTGTTGGCCCTTGGTATAATCTGTACGCATTTGATCGGCTTGGAGATTAAAATAGTGGTAGGAACTGATAAAATCAATAGCAACAACACTGATACCTATTACTAGTGGAAAAATAATGCCCCAAAATTTAATAACTTTTATAAAACTGGCTCTTTTTTCCATAGTTATTTATCGCATAGAATCTGTTTTATCAAAACTGTATAGACCACCCCAAGCCATAAACCACCAGAATGCATCTAAGATTCTGGTAAATCTAACAAAAAACTATAATATATATTGTGGCACAAAACAAATAAAATTTTCAAAAATCAAATCCATCCATGGTGAAGTTAAAAATTACAATTTGACTTTATTTATGAGACAATTTATAAACTCGGACAATCATGAATACTCAAAACAGACACCATATAACTCTTTCACCCGCCCTTGCCCTCAAAGCAATCATTTACACTAATATTTTCATGTTTATTATCAGTCTTGTCTATAGCGGCAAAAATATGGTTTTCAGCCTAAATCCTTTTTATGCTCTTACTCCTTCCCTTGATGTATTAAATTTTCTTGGTGCTTCCGGCACAATTCCCATAATTAAATACCAGGCCTGGTGGTCTCTTATTACTGCTAACTGGCTCCACGGCGGACTGCTCCACATTTTGTTTAATATGATGGCGCTCAAGACCGTAGCTCCTCTGGTAATAAAAGAATTTGGTATATCCCGAATGTTTTCAATCTATACTCTTGCTGGAATTTCAGGTTTTTTACTATCCTATTTTGGTAATGTATATATTACTATTGGTGCCTCCTCCGGACTTTGCGGACTTATTGGAGCCTCGTTATATTTTGGCAAATCAAGGGGTGGCCAATGGGGACAGCTTGTTTACAAACAGACTTCAGGCTGGGTAATAAGTCTTGTTCTAATAGGTTTTTTAATGCCGAATATTAATAATTGGAGTCATGCAGGCGGAGTAATTGCCGGCATCTTTTTTGCCTGGATCATGGGATACAATGAAAAAAGAAGAGAAAACTTTTTTGATTTACTGCTCGCTGTCTGCCTTGTCGTCATTACACTGTTTTTACTTGCAAAGTCTGTAATACAGGGATTTTTTCTTATTTTTTAAATCTTCTATTGAAGGCATGTAATGGAAAAAGTTGAATATCTATTAAAAAAATGCAGAATACCCTAAATTAAATCTGTAAATCAGAACAAATATTCAAAAGCTTATTGAAGTCTATAAAGATATCAGATACAAGATTAACGATGTCATCAGTATGGGCAGACAGCTTGACAAATAAAATACCCTAAGGAAAAATTATGTTTTTTGTGGACAAACCATATGTTTCTGATCTTTTTAAAGAGACTGTTAGAGATAATCTCATACCTATTGTTGGTACTAATACAGCAAAGAAGATGGACCTTTATGACGGGACAAAACTGATCAAAGAAGATAAGGCTGTTGAGATGCTTAAAAAATCAAACGACCTTTTTATATATACAACATCTGAGAATGCAATAGGCTGGATATCAAAGCACCTGACTTTTACTGATCTTCCTGAAAAAATAGAGTTATTTAAAAATAAATTTAAATTTAGAAATATAACAAAATCAATATTTCCGAATTTTTATTATAAAGAAGTTCCTGTTATGGATTTGCCAAAAATTCAATTTAACAAATTGCCATTGCCATTTATCATCAAACCAAGTGTTGGATTTTTCAGCATGGGAGTTTATAAAGTTTCAAATCTTGAAGAGTGGCTTAAGACAATTGATCTGATAAATGCAGAGATAGATCAAACTAAGGATTTATATCCAGAGCAGGTGCTGGACACAAGCTCATTTATAATTGAACAATGTATCAATGGTGAGGAGTTTGCTGTTGACGCATATTATAATGCAAACGGCGAAGCAGTTATCTTAAGCATTTTAAAACATACTTTTTCTTCGGATCAAGATGTCAGTGACAGAGTTTACACTACCTCAAAAGAGATTATTGAAAAAAACCTTGCCGACTTCACAGAGTTTGCTCAAAAAATTGGTGACTTGACCTGTGTTAAAAAGTTTCCTGTACATATTGAGCTTAGAAGAGACAACAATGGCAATTTATTGCCAATTGAAGTAAATCCCATGCGATTTGGCGGCTGGTGCACCACGCCGGACTTAACCTTTAGAGCCTATGGATTTAACCCTTATCTTTATTATTATACAC
>CAZYDL010000414.1:0-2696 GCA_964646305.1 uncultured Desulfobacula sp.
CCCTTTTCTCTATCACTCTCTTTTGCTGTTGGTCTTGCTATCCTTTCTTCCATGTCAATTGCAGCACTTGTGGGCTCCATGGTTCCACTTATTCTTGAAAAATTCCATGTTGACCCTGCTGTTGCCACAGGGCCATTTGTCACCACTTCAATTGATATTGTCAGTGTATATTGTTATTTTACCCTTGCCACTGTTTTATTGGACCTCTAATGTAAGTTGTCTCAATGCCTGATTTTAGTACTAATGCAATATTATTAAAAAAAATTGAATTTGGTGATCACGATTTTATCATCAGCTTTTTAACAAAATCCAATGGTAAAATTTCTGTGATTGCAAAAAATGCAAAAAAGAGTATTAAGCGATTCTCAGGTTCCTTTGATATCTTTTGTGAGAATTATATCCAATGCAGTTTTCCTAAAAAGAAAAAGGATGGAATGATAATTCTTGCCAAATCCGATATTGAAAAAGGATTTGCAAACATCAGATATGATGTATTTAAAACCGCCTATGCAAGTTTTTGGATTGAATTGCTCAATTTTTATCTTGAAGAGGATAAATCCCAGGTTGAATTATATGATTTATTACTTTTTTCACTTAAAGCATTAGATAATGACACCATATCAAAAGAAGTTTTAAATCTCTTGTTTCAAATTAAATTCATGAATATGGCAGGGTTTTCTCCCAATATTGAAAATTGTGATAAATGCCAGACATTGATTGATGATTTTGAACAAAAAAATATAAGATTTGATTTTAAGGAGGGGGAAATTATCTGCAAAAAATGTCTTGGCAAGGGTTCAAAGCATGGTATGACAATTTCCAAAGGAACTTTAAAACAACTTTTCTGGATAAAGAACAGTGATATTGAAAAAGCAGACAGAATAAAATTTTCTTCCTATGCAATTAAAGAGGGGGGCATTTTATTGGAAGCTTTCATTCCCTTTCATATGGGAAGGGATTTTAAAAGTTTGAAATTTCTTAGAAAAATAAGGAATGATACAAAAATATGAGTATTGATAAGATACTTGAACAAAAAAAAATAGAGACATCTGTACCCTGTAGAATTGATCTTGGCGGTACATTGGATATCAGTACATTTTATCTGTCAATGAATCATCTCAGGTGTGACCTTGATATTATTTTTCCCTCAAGTTTTAATATTGCCCTTGATTTAAGGACTGTGGTCACTTTATCAAGCTATAAAAAAGATTATATCAAGGTATCATCAAAAGGATTTGAAAGTGCTGTTTTTCAAAAAAATGAGGTGCCGTTCAATCATCCCATGGGATTGATGTTTGCATGTGCAAATTATTTTAAAGGCCATTTTAATAGGAAGGGAGTTCATATTCATATTGAATCCTCCTCTCCTCCAAAAAGTGCTCTTGGAGGTTCTTCCTCTGCTGCTGTTGCCATTATTGCTGCATTTTTAAAAGCGCTGGAAAAGCCCCTGATTCCTGAACAGATTGCATGGCTTGCACACTACCTTGAAGCAAGTGTTGCAGGTGTGCCATGCGGCATGCAGGACCAGCTTGCAGCAGCTTTTGGCGGTGTGAATCATTGGATATGGAAAATGGGAAAAATATCTCCTGAATTTGAACGGGTTCCTCTCTTTGACCAGGAGGATGACATTGAAGCTTTTAATTCAAATATTATTGTAGCCTATTGCGGTATCCCACATGTTTCAAAAGATATAAACTCCCAATGGGTAAAATCTTTTATCCAGGGTGACACAAGAAGTGTTTTTGAAAAGATTGCCTGTCTGACAGATCAATTTTGTACAATGGTAAAAAATAAAAATTTCATAAAAGCTGCTGATCTTATGAACCAGGAAACAAAATTAAGACTTGAAATGACACCTGATGTGCTTGATAATACTGGGCAAAAATTATTTAACAAGGCAATGGATGTCAATTGTGGTGCAAGATTTACTGGAGCAGGCGGCGGCGGCTGTCTTTGGGCAATCGGTGAAAAATATGATATAAGCAGATTAAAACCTTTCTGGGAAAAAATTCTTGGGCCTGTTAAGGATGCAAAGGTTCTCAATACAAGGATTGATAATAACGGGATTCAAGTAATTAAAAATGAATAATTAATAATACACTAAAGGTTAAAACTGAATAATTAAGAATTGCAGATGATTATAATAACAGCTTTTCCATTAATTATTCAATATTACTTTTTAATTTAAAAATGAGTGGAGTAAAATGAATTTTCAAGATGTAATTTTAAATTTGAATAATTTTTGGGCAAAAAAGGGTTGTGTCCTGATACAATCCTATGACATGGAAGTAGGGGCAGGAACCTTTCATCCTGCAACACTGTTAAAAGCTCTTGGGCCTGAACCCTGGAAAGTTGCCTATGTGCAGCCATCAAGGAGGCCCACTGACGGACGCTATGGAGAAAACCCCAACCGTCTTCAGCATTATTACCAATACCAGGTGCTTTTAAAACCATCTCCTTCCAATGTACAGACATTATATCTTGATTCCATGAAAGTGCTTGGTGTTGATCCCCTTGAACACGATATACGTTTTGTGGAAGATGATTGGGAATCGCCGACTCTTGGCGCTTCCGGCCTTGGATGGGAAGTCTGGCTTGACGGCATGGAAGTTACCCAATTTACATATTTTCAGGTAACAGGCAGTGTGGAAGTAAATCCTGTTCCCGTTGAATTGACCTATGGATTGGAGCGAATC
>CAZYDL010000415.1:0-2659 GCA_964646305.1 uncultured Desulfobacula sp.
CTTCAACCTTGTAAGGGTTGCACTCTCCCAACTGAGTTAATCGCCCGAAAAACAAGACGACTTATATCAATATTAGAAAATTGTGTCAAGCAAAAACTAATGCCTGATTGAGAAATTTTATTTATTTCTAAAAATATAAAATTTTTGAAAAATACATTAATGCACAATAATGGTCTTAAGCTTTTGTTGTCAATCCCGGCTTGCAAAGCAATATTTAAAGTGTTATATAATAAATCAATAATGTGCAGTAATTCAAATTTTCATCCAAGAAACTTGAATCTGTTTTTTTAGTCAATTAAGACACCAGCGATCAATCGCTTGTTTTTTTATATTTTAATCCTGATTTTCATTTAAGGAGTTTTTTAATGGAGCCTGTACAAGGATATCTTGAAATTATGGATAAAGGGTTTGGTTTCTTAAGGAATATTGAAGAAAACTTTCAGCCAAAACCTGAAAACACCTATGTTCCAATTAGTTTAATACGCAAATTAAACTTAAGAGAGGGCGGTTTTATAGAAGGCTTTGGAGAACAAAAAGGCCCCAGTAATCCCAATCTTGCATTGGTCCAGATTGAGACAATAAACAAACTGCCCTTTGATGATTTTATCAACACGCCTTTATTACAGGATCAGACCAGTATCAACCCCTTTGAACGCTATTATCTTACCCAGAATGACGATGACATTACTGGAAAAACTCTGGATATGGTCACTCCCATAGGAATGGGCCAGAGAGGATTGATTATTTCCCCTCCAAAATCCGGCAAAACAACAATACTAAGGCATATGGCAAATTCAGTTGGGATGAATCATCCCGATGCAAAAGTTTTTATTCTCCTTGTTGATGAAAGACCAGAGGAAGTTACTGATTTTCAAAGAGGGCTTAAAGATGCCCATGTCCTGTATTCTTCTGCTGACCAGCAGATTGGGCAGCATATGAGAATGACACGACTTGCCATGCATACTGCCATTAGATGTGCTGAAATTGGACAGAATGCAGTTGTATTTATTGACTCTTTAACCAGAATGGCAAGGGCCTTTAATGCAGGCACAGACAGCCACGGCAAAACCATGAGCGGAGGGCTTGGAGCCAATGCCATGGAATTTCCAAGAAAAATCTTCGGAGCTGCAAGAAAACTTGAAAATGGCGGTTCTTTGACCATTATGGCCACAATACTTGTTGATACCGGCAGCCGCATGGATGATATTATCTTCCAGGAATTTAAAGGGACGGGTAATATGGATCTGGTTTTATCCAGGGAGTGTGCAGAACAGAGGATCTGGCCTGCTATTAATATCAACAAATCCGGTACAAGAAAAGAAGACCTGCTCATGACAAAGGATGAACATAAAAAAATAATTGATATCAGAAGAGCCATTGCCACCATGGATGAGCAATCTGCCATGACACAATTTCTATCCTATCTTGAGTAATAACAATCAGCTGATAAACTAAATACTCATGTTCTACCGGCTTGAAAAAAAAAGCATATGATCACAAAATTAATTATAACAGAGCATTTTTAAATACAAACGACATCTCTTCAGCAAAGACAATTTCCATCTGTTTTTGAATGGATTTGGGAATTTCTTTAATATCCTTTTTATTATCTACTGAAACAATAACTTTTTCAATACCATTGGCATGGGCAGCGAGAAGCTTTTCCTTTAAGCCCCCAACAGGAAGAACTCTTCCGCGCAATGTAATTTCACCTGTCATGGCAACCTTGCGCAAGACCTTTTTCCCGGTCAAAACAGAAACCACTGCTGTACACATGGATATTCCTGCTGAAGGACCATCTTTAGGTATAGCACCTTCGGGAACATGGATATGGATATCAAGGGTTTTATAAAAATCTTCTTTAATATTTAACTCTTTACTTCTGGATCTTACAAAACTCACCGCAGCCTGGGCAGATTCTTTCATGACATCACCAAGCTTTCCTGTAACATGTACATTACCCTTGCCAGGCATGGTTACGGCCTCTATGGTAAGGAGCTCACCGCCGGCCTGGGTCCATGCCAGTCCTGTAACAATCCCTATTTTATCTTCTTTTTCAATTATGCTGTCCCTAAAATAAGGCTGCCCAAGGTATTTTAAAACCAAAGTTGTGGAAATCTTATATAATTTTCTATTCTCTGTTTGAACGATTTCCCTGGCTATTTTTCTCAATACTGAAGAGATTTCCCGTTCTAAATTTCTTACACCTGCCTCTTTAGTATATTGTTTAATTATGGCATGAATGGCATTTTTAGAAAAAATTGCATCAGCTTTTGTCAAACCATTCTCTTTTAATTGTTTTGGCAATAAATATCCTGTGGCAATCTTCTCTTTTTCATACTCTGTATACCCAGGAATATGAATAATTTCCATTCTGTCTCGCAATGGAATGGGGATATCATGCAGTGTATTGGCTGTGGTTATAAAAAGGATTTGAGAAAGGTCATAATCAACTTCAAGATAATGATCATTAAAATTCTTATTTTGTTCTGGATCCAGTGCTTCAAGTAATGCAGATGAAGGGTCTCCCCTGAAATCCGCAGTCATTTTATCAATTTCATCAAGGCAGAAAACAGGATTATTATACCCTGTTTTTTTTAAAGTCTGAATAATCTTGCCGGGCATGGCACCCACATAGGTTCTTCTGTGACCTCTTATT
>CAZYDL010000416.1:0-2654 GCA_964646305.1 uncultured Desulfobacula sp.
TTAAAGTATTATTGTGAAAGCCCTTTAGAGTAAAATAATTTATACCAAATTATTTTTTTTTCTAAGTATTGTGCTTTTCCTTATTAATCGTGATGCATATAATGCAAAGTGGTACTGACACACTAAATGAGAAGAATTTTATGTAGTGATTGAATAAAGCAGCTGCAGACTACCCTTCGGTTTCAATTAATTTTCTAAATATCAAAACCTCTTGCTTTTTGCCAGACAGTATTATATCCGGGATAGAGTGCTAATTAACACAATAATAGATAAACTATCTAAATAAGGAACAAATAGGTTTCAATAAAAATAAATGTATACTCATTTAATTCAATCAGGCGTTATATTCGCTTTACTCAGCCTGCCTTATGCTGGCATTGGAACATGGTCAAGCAAGTATTGTGATACCTATTGCAAATATGAGTTTTGTATTCGCACTACTTATTTCAATTGTTTTGAAGATGGAATTATTAACATTTAGAAAATGTTGTGCTGTTGGTTTTGCAGTTGTTTCTATAATTTTGCTTGCAAAAGTCTAATAGCCGAATCTATTTAAAATAGTATAATTTTTTCAGTTGTAGATGATATAAAAATATGTTTTTTTTAAAAAAAAAATTTTCATTCATTTGAGAAGATATAAGAAATGAATTTTAAAAAACTCAGAATACTCTTGATAGCTGCTTTTATGCTTGTTTCATTAGTACCACTGGTCTCTCTTGGATACAAAGTGATATCCCAGGGAGAAACTCTAATCGAGGAAAAAGCATCATCCTACCTAAAAGGTCTGTCCAAAAGAAATGCTGAAGCAATAAAAGGATTCATGGTAGAAAGAGCAAATGACCTGAAAAACCTGTCTAATATCATTTGCATTTTTGGTTTTAATTCCACAATGCTGAAAACACATTTTGATCAAATGAAAGAACAATACAGATCCTATCTTGGTTTTTTTTTGATAGATGATTCAGGTAATCCTGTTTTTTCTACCCTTGATGTTTCACTTGATCCTATACCATTGCATTCCATGGTTGAATCAGGGAATTCATTGCTGGGGGTGAGTGTTAATAATGCTTTTATGTTTATCTCCGGATCAAAGCAAATTCCAGCACTTATGATTTGTACATCAATACAAGAGGACTCTAAAAAACACTGCCGGCATTTATGTGGCCTGGTTGATTTCAGGATTGTTGAAGATCTGCTGAGAAAAAGCAATATAGAAGCAACAGGTGAGGTATATCTGATAGATAAAAAAGGCAGATTTTTGTCTTCATCACGATTTGGTGCAAAAGTACTTGTGGACAATATCTCTATCAGTGCCATAGATGAAAAAAATCACGGGCTCTATGAAGCAACCGATTATAGAGGGGAACGTGTATTACAGGCATATCAAAAAGTTGATACTTTTCCGTGGTATGTTATTGCTGACCAGGACATGGCAGAAATTTTAAACCAGATAAGAGCCATGGGAAAAGAGGCTATTCTTTACGGCTTATTGACAGCAATGATTGTTTTCATCCTTGCCTTTTTCATTGCAACTGTAATAGTAAATATTTTAAAAGCTAAATACCAGTACGAAAAAGAGCTGGAATTTCAAGTTATTCAAAAAGAAAAAATGGCATCTCTCGGCCTCTTGACATCAGGGCTTGCCCATGAATTAAATACTCCCCTTGCCAATGCTCTGCTCTATACCCAGATTGCCAAAGAGGAACTGGAGGAATCTGGAACTGGAATAGAGACAGTTCAACAAAGGCTTTCTATTGTAGTTGATGAAGTCAGGCAGGGAAGTAGAATTGTGAGAAATCTTCTTGATTTTTCCCGTCACTCTCAAAGCGATGCTCAAACTAATGATGGTAATAAAATTCTAACTAAACTTATGGATATAGCCGGCCCCCATTGTGCATCCAGAAAAATTGAAGTAGAAATAGAATTGGAAAAAGGAATGCCGGATATCAAAGCTGATGCAAGTACAATACAGGCTATATTGACAAATCTTGTTGCCAATGCCATTGAAGCTATGCCCCATGGTGGGAAAATAAGATTGAAGACCCGTTACGTAAAGATTTTGAAAACAATTAAAATAGAGATTGCTGATTCAGGTCCGGGAATTCCCAAAGATGAACTTATTAAAATATTTAATCCATTTTTTACAACCAAAAAACCCGGAGAAGGGACAGGCCTTGGTTTTTTTGTCAGCTATGAGATGGTGAGAAAATTGGGGGGAGACATCAAAGTAATCAGTTCAACCAAGGAGAACTCTGTCAATTCAGGTACTATTTTTACCGTTGAGTTACCGACCGAATAGTTTTTATCACAGAATGGGAGATCCTATGAAAGGATATAAAATTTTAATTGTTGAAGATGATTTAAAAATGAATCAGGGATTGGTGCATATTATTTCAAAAGAGGGTTATGTTGTGGAATCTGTTGATTCAGGAGAAAAAGCCCTTGAACAGATCAAGGATACCCAGTTTGATTTAATCATATCAGACCTCAAACTTCCCGGTATTGACGGAAGACAGCTTCTGAAAGCCACAAAGCAGTATGATGCCGATATCCTGTTTGTCATCATTACGGCATACGGAACGGTTGATACGGCTGTTTCAGCCATGAAAGAAGGGGCCGAAGACTATATTTTAAAACCCTTTGACATGGAAGAA
>CAZYDL010000417.1:0-2627 GCA_964646305.1 uncultured Desulfobacula sp.
AAAAAAGGCCTTGAAAAAGAGTGGGAACTTTACCCCCAGTGTATTCAAAAATTTACTGAATTATTCTAATCTTTTTTCTTGTATTTGAATGGTCCAAGAATGAGCTATGTTCATAAAATTACCCAGATACTAATTAAGCAATTTAAGCATTAACGGCACTGCTGTCATGGTTCCTATGGATGAGCCTAAATTGGTAAAAATCACCACAAGAAGAATCCTTGTTAGATTATTATGCCAGAATCCTTTTATGGATACAATATCTTCAGGAATTGCCTCAAGATCTTTTACTTTGGGTTTTCGCACAAAAGCCTCCACAAGGCCTGATACCCAACCTGCTGCTATCATGGGATTTAAAGACGTTACGGGGGCAGCAAGAATGGATGTGACAATGGTAATTGGGTGGGCAAGGGCAGCAATTGCACCGATTCCCGCAAAAATACCATTGGCTGCAATCCAGATCCAGATCATATCAGTGCCTGCATTTTTACCTTCCATTAAAAAGCCTGTTACAAACAGCAGTAAAATTGCTGCAGGAATTACCCATTTCAAAATTTTCCCAACATTACCGGCTTTTGGAATCTGGTTTAATGCATTAAGATCTATTTGCTCATCACTGGCAAGGTATCGTTTAATCCCAGGTGCATGGGCTGCACCCACAACAGCTATAATTTTTTCTCCCGGAGCTGTCCTTATTTTCTGGGCAAGGAATTGGTCTCGTTCATTTATCAGTGATTTTTCAATAATTGGGTGTGCTTTTTTTACATCGGACAAAAGAGTTTGCAGAATATCTTCCTTCTTCATATTTTCTATGTCTTCTTCACTGATATCATCTGTGGCACCAAAGGAAAAAATAAAGGAAAACATCAATTTTAATTTTTCCCACACTCCCATGCCTCTCCATACCCTTGAAAGAGTGATCTGGATTTCACGATCTGCTGGAACAATCAAGGCCTCGCATTCATCTGCTGCCTTTATGGCATTTATCATTTCCTGACCAGGCTTGATACCAAATTTGTCAGCCATCTTTTTTTGAAAAGAGGCCAGAAGAAGATTGATAAACAATAATAATGCCTTTTTTTCTTTGATCACCTTTACAATATCCATGTTGCGCCATCTATCTGCATCCTTGAGTGAAGCAAGACGGGTTTGACAGAGTTCAACACAGACAGTGTCCGGGTTTTGTTCATGAATGGTATCTTCCACAAGCTTGGCGCTCTGCTTTGAAACATGGGCAGTGCCGATTAAAAGAATCTCTTTTCCATTGCAGGATATTGTGTCTATCATTCTGTTTTCTTTATCTGGATCACTATCCATGGACTTAATCTTTACCTTTCAGGTCAGTTAAAATAGATTTGCATTATAATCAATTGTTTCGACAGATTATAACCATTATATCTTCCATGGCAACACCAAATCATCTAAATGACTGTTTAATCAAACCAATGACACAATTTGACAATCCTATAGGTGAAAGGCATGGCCTTTTATTTGACACGAAAACCCTGCGCTGAGATTTTTGTGCATAAACCTTAAAGGAGATATGTTGTGGACTTTCTGCTGGACCATGGGAGGCAGCTAGCGTAAAATTAAGAGAGTCAGACAGAACTTTTGGAGACATACACCCGTACATGTCATATCTGCTGGAAGACCTTGAGATCCTTATATAAATGGTGTTGACTTATGGTATGGAGGCTGGTATTTACAGGTTTATGAACAAAACAGATGAATATATATTGCGAACTGCAAAAGAGATTATTGTAAAATTTATTGAGATGGGAAGATTGTCTCCTTCTAATATCCATGAATCTTTTAAAGATGTATATTCCACTGTCAATGAAGTTGTAAAAGCAAATGAGAGCAAAAAAATTCCTTCAAATGACCAGCAAACCTGAAGATAATTTGTGTGAAAGTTAAATACGGAATAAAACAGGGTCTGGTAAAGGGCTGGAAAGGATTTATCTGGCTTTTAAAAATCATCATTCCCATATCATTTGCCACAAATCTGCTGGTCCATTTTGGCATCATCTACAAACTTGATTTTTTACTGGCTCCGGTCATGACATGGCTGAGCCTGCCTGCATCGGCAGCCCTTGTATTAATAATTGGTTTTTTTACAGGAATATACGGTACTGTGGCAGCTCTTTCTGCCATGCCTTTTTGCACGGAACATATGATTTTGATAGCAATATTTACTTTGATATCACATAATATGATCCAGGAAAGTATTGTCCAGGGAAATTCCGGGATTAATCCTTTTTTTGCGGCTTTTTTCAGACTGTTCATGTCTTTGATTGTAACCTTTATATGTGCCAGAATAATGGATATAACTCCTGAAACAGGTACTCAGATTATCTCCCAGACAGACTTTGCCCATGATACCACATCCTTTGGAACAATGATTAAAATCTGGAGCTTAGGAACCTTTAAACTCATTGTCCAGATTTTTTGTATTATTATGCCGCTCATGGTGATTATGGAACTTGCAAAAATATTTAATATTATAAGTTTTATCACCAGGATGATAACACCTCTTTTAAAAATTATGGGTTTAAGCCCTGCAACGGGAATGTTGTGGCTGACTGCAAGTGTTTTCGGGCTTGCTTATGGAGCTGCTGTTATTGTTGAGG
>CAZYDL010000418.1:0-2617 GCA_964646305.1 uncultured Desulfobacula sp.
CTGCAGATAACGTGCCATATCAGAAATATAATTACAAAAAATATAACATATTGAAATTTTTAAATATTTTGTATCAAAAATCAATATTGAAATTATAAACTGTACAATATATTGAATCAATTAACATAATTTGTTACAAACTTACAAATTGTGTCAATTTGTTTATCTGTCTCTAAGATTTCACACTCCATACTTGTTGACACTGGATTGATGCTTGGATATTATCATCAAAACAATTGCTGTATATAAAAAGCAATTAATATTTAAAATCAAATTATTAAAAGGATAAGATGTTAGTTAAGAATTCCGATAAAATAAAACCTTTTCCCATATATGTTTATTTTAGTGTTATATTGATTCTTACTCTTTGTGGGATAGTGGTATCTGGATATCTGTCTGTTTCCCACTACAGGGTATATACTGACATTGACTACTCAAGCTTTTGTGCCATATCAAAGGCAATTAACTGTGATACTGTTTCCCAGAGTCCCTATTCAATATTTTCTGGCATTCCCGTGCCAATCTGGGGAGTTCTTGGATATATTTTTCTGCTGGCAACTTTATTACTCTCTTTTGACATCAAATCAAAAATAATAATAATTTTTCACACTCTTTTTTTTATTGGAATATTATTTAGTATTATCAGTATTTTTTTAGGGATCCTTTCAGCAGTAAAAATTCATTCCTATTGTTTAATGTGTATTGTTACCTATGGGATTAACTTCATGCTCCTGTATATGATCTGGCTAATGAAGCAAAGATTTGAAAAAAAGAACTGGAGAACCGCAATAAGCGATAATATTATATTTTGGAAATCCAGCAAAGCCAGAGCATTTAAATATTATTCCCCTTTAATTGTTTTAACTATTGTACTTATGATTTTTATACCCAAATATTGGAACATGTCTTATGTTGATTCTGGTAAACAAATCATAACTACAGGTTTGACTGAAGATGGAGACCCATGGATAGGAGCTCAGACTCCAGAACTTACCATCATAGAATATGCAGATTATATGTGTTTTCAGTGCAAAAAAATGCATTTTTTTTTAAGGAACCTGATTTCCCAGCATCCTGAAAAAATTCGCCTTGTGCATAAACAATTCCCCATGGATAAAAAATTTAATCCTATTATAGAAGAAAATTTTCATTCAGGAGCTGGGGTTCTCTCTTTAATAGCTATCTATGCCATCAAAAAAAATAAATTCTGGGAGCTTAATGATTATTTATATCATTATGACATGAACAAAGGTGCAATATATCTTAGACAGATTGCCAAAGAGACAGGTCTTGATCTTGATGCTTTGAAAACTGGTATTCATGAACTTGAAATAAAACAAAAATTAAAGAAAAATATTTTATCCGGGTTAAGAAGAAATATCAGTGGAACCCCATCATATGTGATCAACAATAAAGTATATACAGGACAAATCCCGTCAAATATACTAAATGCCATTAGAAAATGAAACTACTATTTAAAAAATATATTCCTATTCTAATATTATTTACTCTTTTCACAAGTATTGTTCTAATGTGTGCTGTTCCTCCTGTCAGTCGGGATGCTCTGACTCATCATCTTGCTATTCCTGCACTCTATGTTGAAAAGGGTAATATCCATGAACTGCCAGACATAATGCCGTCATATTACCCACAGCTCCTTGATTTAATATATTGTATCCCCTTGATATTTGACAATGATATTGCACCAAAATATGTTCATTTTACATTTGCTCTTTTAACTGCTCTGCTTATATTTTTATATCTGCAACAAAGAATAGACCGTTTTTATGGATTATTGAGTGTTCTTTTTTTCCTCTCACTGCCTGTAATTGTAAAATTATCTATAACTATATATGTTGATCTTGGGCTTATATTCTTTTCCTTTGCGGCTTTGCTCTGCCTTCTTAAATGGCAGGAAAAAAAATTTAAACTGTCTTGGCTTGTTCTGTCTGCAATATGCTGCGGGCTTGCCTTAAGCACAAAATATAACGGGCTGATCACCTTTTTTATATTAACTGCGTTTACACCGATAATTTATCTGAACGGCGGTAAAGGCCTATCTGATAATAAAAAATATAGGGTTAATATACAATTAAAAGCTGCTGTATATGGTTTGGGGTTTATGCTTATTGCTGTAACTGTTTTTTCACCCTGGATGATTAAAAATTATATCTGGACAAAAAATCCTGTTTATCCTCTATCTAATAGTTATTTTAACCATACCTCCAAAAGTGCAACCGATTTAAAGAATCTTAATTCAAAGCCATTCGTAAATCATTTCCATATTCGTAAATTTGTTTATAAAGAGTCATGGTTTGAGACAGCAACTATTCCTTTAAGGATTTTCTTTCAGGGTAAAGATGACGATCCAAAATTTTTTGACGGAAAATTAAACCCTCTTCTATTGTTACTTCCTCTGTTTGCATTTTTCACAGTTCCGGGCAAACAAGATCAATTCCATAGCCATAAAAAAATGTTTTTATGGTTTTCTATCCTATATATTCTAATAGTATTTTTTAGACAGGATATGCGTATAAGATGGATTGGACCAGCAATTGCACCACTTATAATTTTATCAGCCTATGGATTGAAAAATATTTTTATTTTTTTCCAATCC
>CAZYDL010000419.1:0-2614 GCA_964646305.1 uncultured Desulfobacula sp.
GTCGCTTTTAATAATGTTGGGCTTGACCCAACATGCTGTATTACCAGCAGTTTTCTAATTCGGCATGCATCATCAGCAATGATTTTGTGTGAAGCCCGAATGACAATGAAGCACTTGGCTATAGCGCTCACATAAATTGAGACAGTTTTGCTCATATAAACGGAGACGTTGGTTCACAGCATATTATAGAAAAACCCATTTTTGTAGGATCTGTTTTTAAGATTTTTTTACGATTAAGTATTGGTAACAGTAGTGAAGGTTAAAGAGAAGAAGCTTTTAGTACATCATTCCAATCATGTTTTGGTGGGCGGAGTCTTTTGATTGAAGGATGTAGTTTGATCATTTTATTTGCCATTGTATCCCCAATTTTATCAGCATCAAATCCGCAGTAAATTTCACAGCCGTTTGTGATAAAATTTTGCAGCCATGCAGGATCTGCAGTTGCGCCTGCTGTTGAGATTGTTGTGTATTCTGGATTAAGTACAGTAAATGATATTGCATCAATGGCTGATTCACAAAGAATCATTTTTTTGATATTTTTACCGGTAATATAAAAATAACCAGCATTTTTTTGAGAACCCTTTGCCATCCCACGCCATTTTTTATTCCAGGTTCCTCTTAATTCTGCTCCGGCTATTCTCTTTTTTTTCCAAGTAGTAAAAAAACAGCATTTGCCCTGATCTCTTCAAAGTTATTGCTGATCAAGCCTTGTCCTTAAACTTTTACAATTTTTCATGTTAAAAACATGACTGTTTTCTGTTAACCTACAAATCTTCTGGAGTAAAAGCAACCACATCATCAATGGACGCAGTATTGCAGAAAATCATGACCAATCTGTCAATCCCAAGGGCTATGCCTGCACAATCAGGAATGGTTTCAAGATCTTTGAGAAATTTATCCGGCATATCAATGGGATCCAGATTATTAAGAATTCGGATCTGATTCTCTTTTTTAAAGCGTAATTTTTGTTCAGCAGGATCTGTAAGTTCAGTAAACCCGTTGGCAAGCTCAATGCCTGCCATATAAAATTCAAATCTCTGGGCATATTTGTGATTGTCGGGTTTAAGCTTTGAAAGGGATGCAAGACTTGCAGGATAATCATATAAAAAAGCAGGGGTTTGATTGCCAAGAGAGGGTTCAATTTGAAAGCTTAAAATTTCATCAAAAACATTCTCTTTTAAGGCTTTGTCCAGAGTTTTGTCTGAAAAATCAATAAATGCCTGATTCACGGTTATCTTCTGCCATTGTTTATCCAGGTTTATGATTTTACCCTGGTATTTTATCTGGTTTTCAAGGCCAAGCTGTACAGCAATAAATTTTATCAAAGCTTGACATTGATCCATTAGATCAAGATAGGTATTATTTTTTGTGTACCATTCAAGCATGGTAAGTTCGGGCAGGTGATGTACTCCCCTCTCATTTTTCCTGAAACATTTGCAGATTTGAAAAATCCTGTTAAAACCCTTTGATAATAATCTTTTCATGTAAAGTTCAGGAGAAGCCTGCAGATAACACTCTTCTGCTGTTACAGGATCAATGTGGGCTTCGGGAATAATCTTTGGTGATCTTATGGGGGTTTCTACTTCAAGATAGTTTTTCTGTGTAAAAAAATCCCTTGTGGCTTGAATTACAAGGGATCTTGTTTTAAGGTACCTGTATCTTTTTTTATGGTTTGATATCACTTTATCTGGTAATTATCTTCTGGTCTGTCCTGCAGGAATATTTTATCAAATTTGGCTTTATCAGCCTGGTCAAAAAATTTATATCCTTGTTCAATACAGGATTTACAGGCATTGACAGGGATATGTACACCAAGAATATGATGACCCGTGGTTGCTTTGGAATCAACCTGGAAACTGCCTCCACAGTCCCGGCAGATCCTGATTTCCTCTTTTTGCTGTTCAAAAATATTGTCAGTGTCATAAAATATTTCTCTATGCCTGACCTGGAAATCGCCTGGAGTTCCCTCTTTCTGTCTCAGTTCATCTCTTTTACTCCAATAAGTGTTGATAAGATCTGTGGTTTTTTTGATTTTATCGGTAATACTTACAGATTGTTTAAGACGCTTGGGATTGAAATCAGGCTCAATAACACCGGAATAGTCAAGTCCTGCCATGGCAAGGATAATCCCGAGGTTTACATAGGGTAAAGCATCTTCTATTGAGTATCCCCCTTCAAGCACAGCAATATCAGGTTTAAGAAGACGGGTGAGTTCAGCATATCCTTGAGCTGAAAAATTCATATTGGTTAAAGGATCAGTATAGTGGTTATCCTGTCCTGCCGAGTTTACAATAAGATCAGGCTTGAATTCATCAAGAATTGGTAATACACAATTATTGATAACGTAAAGATAGCCTTCTGTGGAAGTGCCTGGAGGCAATGGAATGTTCAAATTTGAACCCTTTGCATTGGGCCCTCCCAGTTCATTGGGAAAACCTGAGCCAGGGTACATGGTTCTTCCATCCTGGTGAAGGGAAATAAACAGGATATCAGGGTCATGCCAGAAAATATCATCTGAGCCATCGCCGTGATGGCAGTCTGTATCAATAACGGCAATTTTCTTTTTGCCATATTGCGATCTTATATATTCCACCATGATGGCTTCCATATTTAT
>CAZYDL010000420.1:0-2572 GCA_964646305.1 uncultured Desulfobacula sp.
CCCTTATCCTGCTTTAATTCAATATTATGAATCCTTGTACCCGTGGGAATATTTTCAAGCCTAGTGCAATTACCGGGTTTTATATCAGCCTTATCTCCAGTCTCAAGGATATCTCCCACTTTTACATCAAGAGGAGCAAGAATATATCTTTTTTCACCATCTGCATAAACCAGAAGAGCCAGTCTTGAACTCCTGTTAGGGTCATACTCAATGGCCGATACCTTTGCAGGGATACCATCTTTATCTCTCTTAAAATCAATGATACGATACTTCTTTTTTGCTCCGCCACCTCTATGCCTTGCAGTAATTCTGCCATAGCAGTTTCTGCCAGCACGTTTATTTAAATTTTTAGTAAGTCGTCTTTCAGGTTTGGTTTTGGTAATTTCTTCAAAAGAAAGGTATTCCTGAGAACGACGTCCTGGAGATGTCGGTTTTGTCTTAATTATTGTTGACATAAATATACCTCTTTATTAAACACCTTCAAAAAAATCGATTCTTTGTCCTGGCATAAGTGTGACTATTGCTTTTTTCCAGTCTTTTCTTTTGCCAATAATCTTGCCGCGCTGTTTTACTTTTCCTTTTACCTGAACAGTTCTGACCTGTTTAACCTTGGTATTGAAATTTTTTTCAACAGCATCCTTGATTTCAACCCTGTTGGCATTTCTGTCAACTTTAAATGTCACCTGGTTGTCAAGCTCTTTTTGAAGAGTTGTTTTTTCTGTGACCAAGGGTCCACGAATTATGTCATATTGTTTCATTTTAACACAACCTCCCTTCTATATTCTTAATAGTTGACTCAACAAGAAGAAGGTTCTTGAACTTTAAAATATCATAAACATTTAGACCCTCAGTTTTTATGACTTTGACATCTGGAATGTTACGAGAAGAGAGCAAAAGATTTGTATCTTCATCATCGGACACAATCAGCAGATCAGCAAGATCCAAAGAATTGAGTACAGTGACAAGTTCTCTGGTCTTAATCGCCTGGAGCTTGAAGTCATCTATAACATAAATTGTCTTATCTTCGAGTTTAGAGGTTAATGCCATCTTTAATGCAAGTTTTTTTACCTTTTTTGGTACCTTAAACGCAAAAGATCTTGGAGAAGGGCCAAAAATAACACCTCCGCCCTTTCTTAAAGGTGATTTAACTGAACCTGCACGGGCATTACCAGTTCCCTTTTGTCTGAAAAGTTTTCTTGTACTGCCTCTCACCATACCCCTTGTTTTACACGCAGCAGTCCCTGAACGCTTTGCTGCGAGCTGGGAACGGACAACCTGGTGAAGAACACTTTTCTTAATGGGTGTGTTGAAAATCTGATCAGGCAATTGAGTTTCAGACACTTTTTCACCTGAACTGTTTAGTACATCTACAGCAGCCATATTCTTCCTCATAAATTTTGATCGACTGTGCATCACTGCAAAATTTGCAATACCCACAGCCGCATTCTATTCTAATATTTAATGGTAAGTGATGAATTTTGTGAAAAGAGTTTATGAATCTTTAATACCTCATAACTCTATTCTCACACATCACACCTTATACCTATTTTATTACTTTACGCACTTCCAATATCCCTGTTTTAAACCCAGGCAAAGGGCCTTTAATGAGCAGGAGATTATCTTCATGCTTAATATCTACAATTGTAAGGTTCTTTACAGTCTCTCTATTGGTCCCCATATGCCCTGGTAATTTTTTACCTTTAAAAACTTTTCCAGGCCATGCACTGTTACCAATGGATCCGGGCTTTCTATGATTTCTACTACCATGTGTTTCTGGTCCACGGCTGAAACCATGTCTTTTAATTGTACCCTGAAAACCGCGCCCTTTGGAAATCCCGGAAACATTTACCTTGTCTCCTACAGCAAATATATCAAGCGAGATGGTGGCACCTGCTTCAATATCTCCAAGATCTTCTGTTCTAAATTCCCTTAAAACACGAAACCCTTTATCTGTTGATTTTTTTAAATGTCCTGCAATGGGTTTGTTAAGTTTTTCAACTTTTTTTTCATCAAATCCAAGCTGCAGAGCATTATAACCATCCGACTCTTTTGTTTTAACCTGGGTAACAACACACGGGCCTGCCTGTACAACAGTTACAGGGATCAGCCTTCCATCTGCGGAAAACACATTGGTCATTCCGATTTTTTTTCCAAGTAATGCACTCATAATTTATTCTCGTTATTGACCTATAATTTAATTTCTACGTCCACACCAGGTGAAAGATCAAGCTTCATTAAAGCATCAACAGTCTGCTGGGTTGGTTCAAGAATATCCATCATTCTTTTATGGGTTCTGATTTCAAATTGTTCCCGTGATTTTTTATTAACATGGGGAGAACGCAAAACAGTAAATTTATTAATCCGCGTAGGAAGTGGTACTGGCCCTACAATTCTGGCTCCAGTCTTCCTGGCAGTATCAACAATATCTACTGAAGATTGATCAAGAAGCTTATGATCATAAGCTTTAAGCCTGATCCTGATTTTAGTTTTCAACATGATAGATCGTCTTCCTATACTTACTCTATAATTTCACCGATAACACCGGCGCCAACAGTACGTCCACCTTCACGGA
>CAZYDL010000421.1:0-2050 GCA_964646305.1 uncultured Desulfobacula sp.
TTTATGGTAACTTACGGAGATGGAGTTGCCGACATAGATATCAACGCGCTTCTTTCTTTTCATAAAAGCCACGGAAAGCTGGCCACCTTGACAGGGATCAATCCTGCTTCACGTTTTGGCGAGCTTAAGGTTAAGGGAAACAGTGTTGAAGCATTCATCGAAAAGCCTGAAAATGGCGATGGTCAGATTAATGGAGGTTTTTTTATAAAGGGGGTATCCACTTAACGCAAGTGAATTATCTATAAGTCCTTGAATTTAAAGGGTATTGGCCATTTTTGAATGAAAAGCAAAAAAATAGAAAAAAGCTATATATTCAGGTAGATACCTCTTTTAAACTTGCGTCAAGTGGATAGCCCCCTTTTTGTATTGAACCGGGCCGTGTTTGATTATCTCTCTGAAGACGATTCCTGCGATCTTGAAATCGGAGTCATGGAAGAGATTGCCCGTCAGGGATTTTGAAGCGCTTAGAAAAGCAGTGAAAACCTATCACCCTGAAATCGTGTTTCATATGGCAGCACAGGCGCTGGTTCGACGTTCTTACCACGATCCTGTTGAGACATACGCCACAAATATAATGGGCACCGTCCATTTGCTGGAGGCCATTCGGCAGGTCAAAGGGGTAAGGGCTGTAGTCAATGTTACCAGTGATAAATGCTATGAGAACAAAGAATGGATCTGGGGCTACCAACGTAAGGCGGGACAGCCCGTAAATTCAATCAGTTAGCAACCCCTCAGATCTTGCTTGATTGTAGAATTGTCATAGAGCCAAAATGGCGGAAACTGTCCCGCTTTAAGTTAGTAGCCCGAGAATGCGCTGATGATTGAATTGCGGGAACGAGAGTTAAAAGCCGAATCTCAAGTTCCCATCAAGGTTTTTTATAAGAAGAAACCTGTTGGTGAATATTTTGCCGATATATTTGTTCAGGATAAAGTTATTATCGAACTCAAAGCGGTAGAAAATTTAAGCAAGCTTCACGAAGCGCAAATTCTGAATTATTTAAAAGCAACAGGAATCCAGGTTGGTCTTTTGGTTAATTTTAAACATCCAAAAGCAGAGATCAAATGCATGGTTCTCGGTTTAGAGGAATAACCCATCTGCGTTTTCTGCGTGATTCTGCGGCTGATTTGTGGTAGTTGTGCCGGAAATAAATTTGTACAATAATTTTCATAAAAAAATAGAGAATAGAGAGGTGGCGTAATGCAAACTATAAAATCTTTGACTCCGGAATCTTTGACTGCTGTTGAGATTTTGGAAGGGATTGATAAAGTTCATAGAGATCAGGCCTTAGAAATGTTAAGAAATTTTGCAAATGAACTTTATAGTGAACAGAAATGGCAGGAGTTATTATCAAAGTCTCCAGAACCAATGATTAATATGGCAAAACAAGCTCTTCAAGAACATATTAATGGAAAAAGTCAGGTAATGTAGTGAATCCATTTACTGTAAAGTCGTATTGGAAATCATATAAGGGATTACCAAAGAAGATTCAAAGGGATACAGATAGAAAATTTGATCTTTGGAAGAAGAATCCTTTTCATCCTTCTCTAAATTTCAAATGTGTGAATACGGAATACAATATCTGGTCAGTAAGAGTGACAATGGATTATCGGGCGCTTGCTGTAAGAAATGAGAAGTCAGTGATTTGGTACTGGATTGGTAACCATAATAAATATGAGCAGTTATTAAAAGCTTTATAGCGTAATAAAATTAGCCGCAGAAAGCCGCAGACGGACGCAGATATAAATGTAAATGATTTTACGTAAAAGAAATAACCCATCTGCGTTTTCTGCGTGATTCTGCGGCTAATGTACAGGGGTTTTATATGCAGTGTCGATTTTGTAATAACCACCTAACTCACGAATTCATAGATCTGGTCAATGCTCCTCCTTCAAATTCCTTTTGGGGGGGGTATCTATTTAACGCAAGTAAATTATCTCTAATTCTTTGAATTTAAAGAGTATTGGCCATTTTTGAATGAAAAGCAAAAAAAATAGAAAAAAGGCTATATATTCAGATAGATACCCTTTTTGTACTTGCGTTAACCCATTT
>CAZYDL010000421.1:2060-2566 GCA_964646305.1 uncultured Desulfobacula sp.
ATACCAATAAACAGCAGTTCTTGAAAATATTTTATGGCACTACAAAATATTATCCTAATAAAATCAATATATTACGAAACAAGTTCGCTCAATTTCTCAATATAGTGCCATAAAAATAAAAAAATCTTGATTTTCTTGTTGATATGTGTACATGCTATAATTATGAATTTTCTAAAGATCACGACAAAAACAGAAAAAACAACAATCAGTACTATAGCTATTAGATAAATGAGTCAAAAAAAGCTGAAAAATGAACAAAAGTAGTGCCATAATGAAGATTTTAAAAAAGTAACCTGCTGTAGTTATAGGATCTATTTTTTTTATTCAAAAAGATGGGTTAAGTGGATACCCCCTTTCCTTTTTAACAAAGGAACAGTTAAGTGAACCTTGACTCTTTTACCCTTGATGAAATCAACAAGGCCATTGGCATGATGCGTAAAGGTAAAATCGTAGGCAGATGTTTGATTGAAATGTTAGCATGAGACTTGCTTGATATAAACTCTAAG
>CAZYDL010000422.1:0-1325 GCA_964646305.1 uncultured Desulfobacula sp.
ATATATTGTTTTATTTCCTCATTCTGTCCCAGAAATCTGTAAAGCGTTGCCCGACCCACCCCAAGCAGTCTTGCTGCTTTGGATTTATTGCCGCCGGTTTTTTCAATGGCAGCCTTTACAGACTCAATATTAAGTTTTTCCCTGGCTGGAATGATATCTCTTATATAATCTTTGTCAAAATTTTGGCCTCTTAAATCTTTACCCTGGGTGACTTCCATGGGCAGGTCCGAGGGCAGTATTTTTTTACCATGGGATCGTACTATGGAAAACTGGATTACATTTTTCAGCTCTCTTACATTGCCGGGCCAGTGATAATCAAGCATAAGGTCCAGAGATTGATCGGCAAGCTGCGGAACTGGCTTTGGGCTGTCTGATTCTGCCTCCTTTAAAAAATGAGCAACCAGAAGCGGGATATCACTTTTGCGGTGCCGCAAAGGGGGCAGATGTATTGGGATAACATTGAGTCTATAATAGAGATCTTCCCTGAACCTGCCTTTATTGACTTCCTCTTTAAGATTTTTATTGGTTGCGCTGATGATTCTTACATCCACAGATACTTTTTTTTCACCGCCAACTTTTTCAAAGGAGCCTTCCTGTAAAAACCTTAATATCTTTACCTGGGTTTTCAAAGGGAGTTCAGCAACTTCATCTAGGAAAAGCGTTCCTTTATGTGCCAGTTCAAATCTTCCCTTTCTCTCTTTTACAGCGCCTGAAAAAGCGCCTTTAACATGTCCAAACAATTCACTTTCCACAATGCCTTCAGGGATGGCCCCACAATTTACAGGGACAAAAGCACCATTGCCATAGGAGCTGATATCATGGATAGCATAAGCTACTCTCTCTTTTCCAGTACCAGTATCACCTGTAACACTTACAGGATAATTATACAGGGCAACATCTCTGATCTGGCGGAAAATATCCTGCATGGCCTTATCTTTACCAATGATGCCTGCAAAATTAGAAAGGTTTTCAGCCCGTAAGGAGAGATTAAAAGTTTCAGTCACATCTTTAAATGAGGCAATCACACCCTTAAACATGTCATCCTTGCCCGTGATAGCAGACAGGGTCATCTCAAGCTGCCGATTCAAACCATCCTTTGTAACTATATTAATGGGATATTCTCTTGTACCACAAGAAAAGTCTGGTGTATTATGGTCACAAAAAGAGCATTTCCCCCCGCAAAAAGGTGCCTGAAATACCATATGACAATCTTTGCCAATGACATCTTCCCTTAAATAACCTGTGATTTTTTGAGCTTCTTTATTAAATACAGTGATTTTTCTATCTGGAGTATGGGCAATAATACCAAGTTTCAAATTATCGAG
>CAZYDL010000422.1:1425-2562 GCA_964646305.1 uncultured Desulfobacula sp.
TAAAAATTTCATTGACAGTGCCGCATGAAGAGCACTTGATATCAATAGTTCCTAAAGTTTTGTTTAATTCATTTCCCGGACATCTCTGTGCTTCTGGTGTTTCTGACATGTTTGCCTCCCTTTTTTTAATTATTCCCAAAAAATACAGTCTTTAGGACAGTTTTTTATGGCTTCGTGGATCTCTTCATCTAAATAATTATCAAGATAAAGAACTTCAACATAACCTGCGTCATTGACCTGAAATGCCTGGGGTGCAAGTTCTATACAAATATCACAAAGAATACAGCATTCCAGATCAACAGCAGGAGATTTCAAGGTTCTCAACAATACTTTTTATTTAAAGAACCGATTTAGCAGACCTTCAAATGCACGGCCATGGCGTTCTTCATCTTTACACATCTCATGTACAGTATCATGGATGGCATCATAACCAAGCTCTTTTGCTTTTACAGCAATCTGTTTTTTTCCGGCACAGGCACCATTTTCAGCAAGGACTCTGGCTTCAAGGTTTGCCTTTGTATCAGCTTCTAATACTTCACCAAGCAATTCTGCAAATTTAGAGGCATGATCAGCTTCTTCATAGGCAATTCTTTTATAAGCTTCTGCAACTTCTGGATATCCTTCACGATCTGCCTGACGGCTCATGGCAATGTACATCCCGACTTCTGTACACTCTCCTGCAAAATTGTCTTTTAATCCCTGGAGGATCTCTGCATCAACACCCTTTGCTACACCGATAACATGAGAATCCGCCCATACTAACTCGCCTTCCTGGACAGAAAATTTCTCCTTTGCAGCGCCGCACTGTGGGCATTTATCAGGGGCATCATCGCCATTGTGTGAGTAGCCGCATACTGAACAAACATAAGTCTTCATAAATTTTTCTCCTTTTTATTAATTGGTTTTTTAATTGGTTCATTAAGTGAATTGTGCCACCAGCCTTTATTGATATGTGCCTGCTTTTCTTTTTGTGCAATATCCAGAAGTCTGTACCCGGAATCCAGCAAAATTCCGTAAAGGACTCCGCATCCCGGGTCTTCTCTCTGCTCATACCCTTCTTGCGCAAGTCTTATCATTTTTTGTGCAAGGGCAATGGTTTGAGAAATATTTATATCACATTGTTTTTCAAGCATAGAT
>CAZYDL010000423.1:0-2546 GCA_964646305.1 uncultured Desulfobacula sp.
AGAATAAGAATATAGAAATATTTAACATTGGCACAAAAAACACCCAGACAAAGGATATGAAATTTCTTCATAGTCTATAATTTAAGGTTAAATATGTACACTTCCTTTTATAATTTGCATGTAAAACCATTCCAGATCAGTTCTGATCCAAAGTTTTTGTGGTTTGGAGAAAAACATAAGGAGGCGCTTGCAACATTAAAATACGGTGTGCTTGACAATAAAGGGTTCCTTTTGCTGACCGGGGATGTGGGAACAGGCAAAACAACGCTTATCAATGCATTGATTGAAAGCCTTAGTGATGATATTATTTATGCCTTTGTGCCCGACCCCAGCCTTTCAAAACTTGATTTTTTCAATTATATTGCCTCCTCTTTTGGTATTACCCAGGAATTTTTAACTAAAGGTTCTTTTCTGGTAGGCTTTCGTAAGTTTTTACTGGATGCCCATGAAGAGAACAAAAAAGTTTTACTCATAATAGATGAAGCACAATTATTGACCCAGGAACTGCTTGAGGAGATAAGGCTGCTGTCCAATATTGAAAAGACAGATGCTAAATTAATAAATATCTTTTTTGTGGGTCAAAATGAGTTTAATGAGATTGTCAATCAGGATCAAAACAGAGCAGTCCGCCAGAGATTAACACTTAATTATAATGTTGATCCGTTAACTCCAGATGAAACACAAAAATATATAGAACACAGGTTAGAGGTTGCAGGAGCTGAAGAATCTATTTTTGATTTGTCAGCTGTCCAGGAAGTATTTATGTATTCAGGTGGTTTTCCAAGAAGAATAAATGTCATTTGCGACCATGCATTATTGTCTGGCTATGTGAATGACAGTCAGAATATTACTGCACAGATTGTGCAGGAGTGTGCCAAAGAATTAAAAATACCTGCATATGTCCAGAATCGTGATATAAATGGATTTGGAAATTACACCTCAAAACCATTGTCCCCCATTCAATCCAGTAATCAGCCCCATGCCCAATCACAACCTGTTGTTTTAAAATCCAGAATACCTGAAAAGGAAAAAGGCAAAACAGGAAATATTATAATGTTGATAATCGCATTCTTTTTATTCTCAATGATTTGCTGGTGGATGCTGTTCCCTGCAGGTTTTCAAATATTTATATCAAATACTTACAATCAGGTTGATCTCTTTAAAAACAGATCTTCAAAATCACTTCTTGATTTATCAAGTTCCGCACAATTATCAGATGAGACTGGGCGTGTCGGGAATTCAGAAGTAATACAAAAAACAGATGGCCAAGCCCAAAAGCAGGTGAATACTGATGCAAAGACACAAGCTCTCATGGATAGTGATCAGATTGGAAAGCCCGGTAAAGAAACTATCGAGCCCTATCAAAATAAACGTGAATCATTGCAAAATATAAAAAAAATACAAAATCCAGAACCCATTGTACAAAATGATTTTGGACAGGAACAAAAGAATAATGATGTATCAGAGGATATGCTTCAACTGTCAGGTGTGCATGTTACATCTGACAAATCACTTCAAGATAAAAAATATAATCCTCTGGATCAAAAACTTGAAAAAAAAAAACTTTTACCTCTGCCTGAAAAAGCAATAATTTTCAGGTTTAAATATAATACCAATGATTTTACTCAGGATGGGTATGAAAAAATAAAAGAGTTTGCTGATATCATCGCAATGTATCCAGGCACCAGGATTTTGATTTCCGGCTATACTGATTCAAATGGTAATGAGCAGTATAATAAAAAATTATCAGAGTTTAGAGCAAATATAGTCAGAAGTTTTCTCCTTGGCAGAGGCGTACTGGTAAAGCAGATCCAGGTGAAAGGCCTTGGCAGCATTGATCCCATTGAAAGCAATAGCACAGCCTGGGGAAGAATGATGAACCGCCGAGTGGAAATTGAGATTGTTAAATAAAAATAATTTTATATAAATCCTTACACGGTGATTGCCTTAGCTTGGCCGGATTGACATGGTAACAAGTTCTAAAATTTCCTTTTACTGGACATCATGGCAAATATTCAGAAAGGCTTGTTAATTCTTGACTTTTTGATAGTTTGGCATTAATCTTATCCGTTTAAATTAAAGACAAATAACAAGATGTAATGATCAGGAAATTAAACTTTGGGAAATTAAATATGGATTATAAAAAAACATTAAATCTGCCCTCAACAAAATTTGCAATGAGGGCAAACCTGCCGCAAAAAGAACCTTTACAGCTCAAAGAGTGGGAAGAAAAAAAAATATATGATAAATTAAGGGAACAATCCAAAGATAAACCGGGGTTTATACTCCATGACGGACCTCCCTATGCAAATGGGCATCTGCACATGGGACATGCCATCAATAAAATTTTAAAAGATATTATTGTAAGGTCAAAACAGATGGCAGGTTTTAATGCCCCTTATATTCCGGGCTGGGACTGCCATGGCCTTCCCATTGAACACAATGTGGATAAAAAACTTGGTAAAAAGAAAAGCCAGATGACAAGTGTCCAGGTAAGGCAGGAGTGCCGCTCCTATGCTGCAAAATTTGTAAAAATTCAAAGTGAA
>CAZYDL010000424.1:0-2517 GCA_964646305.1 uncultured Desulfobacula sp.
TCCCAACCCCACTGACAATGAACATCCATACCCGCGAATACTTTGCCCCACAAGCCATTCAGGGGACATCTCTTTTAAATCTCCTGTGACAGCCAAAGTTCCTGCAGGAGTCAATGGCACACCGTTCAGACCTCTTTCAACCTCGGTTTTATGCTGGGTTCCTGTCCATGTTACATAGCCTTGCGCACCACCAAGAAAAATCCTTGTTCCAACACCAATTGTTTTCAAATATGGATCATTAAACAGAGGGCTTAATTCACCTGATGTTGAATAGTTAGCATTACCCACATCTGATTTTAAAGTCCCCATATAGGTATATTTTATTTTATCAGATCTGTTTATGGCACAATTATAATTCTGGTAGGCATTACGCGGATTGCACAACATTGCATTTGGCAGATCTTTCAATGTTACAAGCTTTTCAATTTCCCGGTTGGGATAACAGTCTGTGCCATAGCTCTGAGCTTTGACATGAATTTGTTTGCCTGCAACAAGATCCTGTATAACATGGCCTCCTCCATAATTAAACTCCCCTGGATGACGTTTATTTAAGGGGTCATCTTCACAGGTCTGGGTTGCCCCAAGATAACAATCCACAGCTGCAAGGCCTGAATAGGCTAAAACATTATTAAACCAGGTTTTGGTTGTTCTTACAAGGGGTTTTGACTGGCCAATGTTTATAAAGACTCCAGAAGAACACATGGGTGCAAAGGTTCCGGTTGTAACCACATCAACTTTTTTTGCAGCTTCAACAATACCCTGCTTTTTTGCAATGCCGATAATTTCCTGGGCAGTCACCACCACAGCTTTGCCATCGGCTATTTTTTTATTTATCTGTTCAATTGTTTTATTAACTTTATATCCACTCATAACTTACCTTTACAATTGATTCACATAATCAATTTTTGAAATAATATTATTTTGTATCCAGGTTTTATCCCACCACTCCACTGGATTTACAAAAACATTATGGACAATCATGGAAAAATGCAGATGATCTCCGCCAGCAAGTCCGGTCATACCAGTAAAACCTATCTCATCTCCCTTATTGACAATATCCCCATTATTAACTGAAATCTGATTTAAATGGGAGTATAGACTGCAAAGACCAAACCCATGATCAATTATCACAGTATTACCAAATATTCCAACAAATTTCGTTAAAATAACACGGCCTGAATTAGCAGCTTTTATTGGCGCATTGGCAGTTGAAGCAAGATCAATTCCAAGATGAGTTGCTCTGTCAATTTCCTTGCCTTTATATTTATAAATCCTTCTATCTGCAAATCCAGCTCTTTTTGCAGAACCCCTGAGTCTTAAAAACCTGCCAGCCCAATATTTTTTATTTTCACTATTTTCAGATATTTTTAATATCTCTTCAACATTATTTTTTCTGATTTTTCCATTAACATATAAAAATTTTTCAAGTAAAGGATTTTTCTTACCTTGATTTTTAATTTTTGAAAAAGAGCCACTGTTTTCTCCAACATCAAATCCAGGCATTTTCCTGATTAAAAATGAATCTGGAATATTTAAGACATCGGTTTTAAATTTTTTATCTCTTATATAGTAATAAAAACCTCTTTGTGTAATATTTCCGGCTGCATCTTCAGCCATGACCGCAAGTTTGGTGCCAGGTCCCTGCACATCATTAAGAGCAAAAAAAGCAGTATAAATATTTTTATTCTCAAAAAGACCAGGATGACCAGGAAAAAAATTATCTCCTGCTTTTACCCCGCTTTTTATATTTTCTTCAAAGAGTTTATAAATAATTAAACCGGTGCCGCCTTTCTCAATGTTGTGACGCTTGGTTAAAATACTTACCTTTGGAGGCTTGGAGTCAATTATTACTTTTTTTTCAATTTTTAAAATATTTCCTTTGTTCCAACCTCTCCAGGAATAATCTGATACGATGATCCTGATAATGGCTTCACCATCACTCATGCCATACTGCCAGGCATTAACCGGAATAATAAAGGAGTCTTTTATGGTTTTTTCCCCGGAAAAAACTTTTGCAATACCTGATGTCTCATATTGCCTTTCCAGCAATATCTTTTTTTTATCTTTTTGATGAATTGAGACCGTGATTTCACGAAGACCGGTTTTGTCATCCATTACATCAAGTGACATTTCATAGGATTTTTTTAAATACACAGAAGGAAGGCTGATATCCACAACAGGTTTATCACCTTCATATTTATGGACAAGTACCCATATACCGGGAATAAAAATTATAAGAAACAGAACACTACCAACAACTCTTTTCATCAATAACACCTATTTTTTCAGGAAGTTACCACACACGCAATAAAATTATAGTAAAATAGCAGCTATGATCCAACTTATCAAGTTATTTGTATTGGCAATTTTGTATTCTTGACTTTTTTAAGCTCAAAATATAATTTGGAATAAACATTAACTTTATATGAGAGTCTTCAACAATTTTATGGGTAATTTTTTCTTCAATTTGATCAGCAGGCCAGACCCGATTTTTTTTCTTATTGCAGGCCCCTGTGT
>CAZYDL010000425.1:0-2511 GCA_964646305.1 uncultured Desulfobacula sp.
CTGCCCCTTCAACCGAGGATGCCACTGGAATATTATTGAGTTCAAACCCTTCTATTATCATTTTATATTTATCTTCATTGGGAACATAGGCAATAAATGGTTTTCCCTCGTTTCTTGCCACCTGGCTGAGTTTGGCTCCAATATCAGCAGAAACCCCTGGTGAATATGGAATCAACAAAGCAAGAATACAATCTATATTTTTATCCCTTGAAAGATGACGAACCGTGGTTAAAATATCGCTGTCCTCAGCGCTTCCGGTTAAATCCATGGGGTTTTCAAGGCAGACAATATTTTGAATTTCCGGAGATAATTTTTCTTTAATAATATCCATTGTTTTCTGTTCTATCCCAGGTATTGACAAACCGTGTTGCTCACAACCATCAACGGCAAGAACACCATGTCCTCCACTCAAGGAGATAATTCCTATATTTCCATCCATGGCCTTTGAGTAGCAGCTTAAGGATTCGCAGAATGAGGTAAGTTCAAATTCATTATCAGCCTCGGCTATGCTGTATTGATTCATAATCTGGGAAAAAACCCTGTAGTCTCCTGCAAGGGAAGCAGTATGGCTTGACGCTGCCTCAATACCTTTTTTGCTTTTCCCTGCCTTTAAAACAATTACAGGTTTGGAACAAAGGCCTGCTTTTTTTATAAATTCACGACCCTCACCCTCATTAAAACCTTCAATATAAAAGGCGATTGCCCTTGTCCCTGGGTCTTGTTCAAACCAATCGAGCATATGAGTCTCTCTGATACAGGCCTTATTTCCTATGCTTACTCCAAGAGAAATTCCAATTCCCTGGCCTGCAAATTTAACCATCTGATCCACAAGTACGCCGCCGCTTTGGGAGACAAAACCAATATTACCCTTGTCAGGGCGGATTATTCTCTCTCCGGGCAGAAAAAAAGTATCCACAAGATCAGGAGCATAAATACCAAGACAGTTTGGACCTATAAAGGGGAATGCTGCCTCTTTTGCCATATCAGCAATATATTGCTGTAAACTTGAATTACCAGCTTCTGCAAACCCACCGGAGATTATTACAGCACCTCCAACTCCCTTTTTTATGCATTGTTCCACAACACCTGGAACAAATTGGGCACGAACTGCAATAACAGCCAGATCAATGTCTGACTCAATATCTTCAACACTTTTATAAAGTGTTTCCCGATTAATAATTCCACCCTTTGGATTCACTGGAAATGTTTCTACAGGATACCGCAGATGATTTTTATTGTAAATCACATTGGCAGGATGGGTGCTCTGGGATGTTGAAACCCCGATAACTGCCATGGTAGATGGTTGAAAAAGAGATTTTAAATCCACTGTTGGCCCTTCTTAAAAAATAATTATTTATCCAGCTTCTTTTTAAGATTTTCCATGAGTTTTTCATAGGAATCTCTCTGCATGATCTGATCAAACTGAGAACGATAGTTCCCCACAAGACTCACACCCTCAATCACCAGGTCATAGACCATCCACTCCCCGCTCTTTGTCTTATACAGTCTGTAATCAATGGGAATTTCAATGGTCTGTGTAACAACTTTTGTATAAACCATTGCTTTATTCTTTTTCTTAAACTCTTTTACATAAATCACTTTTTCATCAGTATATGTTTCTATTTTGGATACATAGGTGTCTTCAAGGAGCTGGCCAAACAATACAATAAAGGCTCTTTTTTCTTCATCACTTCTTTTTTTCCAATGTCTGGCAAGGCTTAATTGTGACATTTTTGCAAAGCTGAATCTTTTGTGGATTACCTTACTCAAAGAAGCTCTTCTTTCTATTTTTTTCTCATCTCCTTTAAAAGAGGGGTCTCTTAATATTTCTAAAATATTATCAATGGTTATCTTCAACTGATCTTGAACAGGTGATGCCAGGACATTATTTGCCGGGTAGAAAAAACAAGGCACCAAGAAGACAAGAAGCAACACTGCTATTTTAAGACGTTTCATAGATATCCCCTTCTAATATGGTTTTTAACGTTTACACATTGTTTTATAAGCATCATCTGTGTTCTCTTGAATATTAAACACATTGTCAAGCTTGGTCAGTGCAAGTGCATTTTTAACATTGGCGCCCAATTGGGTCAGGACAAATTCTCTGCTATTTTTTTTACTCCATTGAAGACCTTCCACAAGAGTAGCAATACCAGAACTGTCCATAAACGAAACTTGAGCAAGATCAACAATAATTCCTTTTACATTTTTTTTAAAAAGGGGAAGTAGTTTTTCCCGCAAATTCGGTGATGTAAACATATCCACTTCACCTTCAAGACTTATGACACCGATATTTTCTTTTTCTTCACATTTAATTTTAAAACTCATATTTTTTCAACTCTTTCATGCTTTGCGCGTGACATTTAATCTAAAGGTCAGAAACCAGGTTATTATCTGACCTTCAGGGTATTGCAAGCCACACATGGTTGTTATTTTTCAAATATATATTTACTGACAAGTTCTTCCAAGCTGATGGCAGACTCTGTATCCATCAAAGAGTCACGATCTCCC
>CAZYDL010000426.1:0-2500 GCA_964646305.1 uncultured Desulfobacula sp.
TGAGTTCAGGTAGTTTGATTGTCATGTTGTGATTCTCCCCTTATCTCACCATTTATGGCATGCGATTTTAGCCAGAAAGCCAGGTCGTGTGCGTCGTTAAACATTAAGTGCTTTGTTATATTCTTTCAGTTTTAGGTAAGGATTTATCCTGCTCAATTAACTCATGGAAGAATTTGATAGAACTAAATTGAAACGTTCTGATAATAATCCAATGTGAGATAGATCCCAATATGATACCTATTCCAAAGGGAATGAGCTTTAGGATCAAATTTAAAATAAACTTTTTTGCTAATGCTTTTTGTAACTTTTTAATAATTAATCTTATGGCCTTGTCTGACAGGTTTGTAACCATTTTTTTCCCAATTGGATTGCGAAAATCCACAACATTATCAATGTCTAAAGTGGAACCAAAGCATTTAAGGGTTACACGTTTAAGTTTATCTATGTCAGATATTCCATAGCAATATCCAATTGAAAAGATAAGATAAACTTGATTTTTGATTAAATTGGAAAAATCGAATAAGGAAATTCCAATTTGAATCATGGATCCAACGCCAGGAATTGTACCGGGAATTGCCATTAATCCACCTTGAATTGCGCATTTTCTCTTTACTTTATTCGCTACTTTTTTTGCTAATTTGTTGTTATCCAAATTTGGATATTTGGTTTTTATATCATTAACAAACGCAAAAATTTCATCTGTATTTCCAGCAATCAGTTCAATAATTTTAAAAACATTTTTTTCTATCATTTTTTGCTTATAACACCCCAAATAACCGGCTCGTCCGGTGCATTTTGCTGGTTGAATCTCACCCCAAAAGCAGTTTAACATCAATTACCGTTTTTTGGGGGGGGATCAATCTCCATTACTCATGTCTGTGGACAATAAAGTGCCGGCCCTTGATTTTGTTTTTGGAGAGCGCTTTTTCGGCTTTATCGGCCATAGTGCGCTCGATGGCAACGTATGAATAAAATTCAAAGCAGTTGATCTTGCCCACGCAGCCTCCGTCGATTCCCGCATCCTTGGTCAAAGCACCCAGGATATCTCCAGGCCGAAGCTTGGCCTTTCGCCCACCGTTGATGGAGAAGGTCACCATGGGAGGTGTGGAACTCTCTTGGGTTGAGGGCTCAAGCGCTTCGATATCAGACACATCAAAAGCAGTGCCCATCAGGGTGTTTATCTCTTCCAGTCTGAAGCGCTCTTTGGGTGTCATAAGGGAAAAAGCCATTCCCTCTTTCCCGGCCCGGCCTGTCCGGCCGATACGGTGGATATACACCTCCGGCTCAAAGGGGAGGTCAAAGTTGATTACCGCACTGAGCCCTGAGATATCAAGGCCCCTGGCTGCCACGTCCGTGGCAACCAGAATGGGGATGCTGCCGTTGGAAAAGCGCACCAATATTTCGGTTCGATCCTTCTGCTCAAGGTCACCGTGAATAGCCAGAGATGAAAACCCTTTTGCTCCAAGGAACTTTGAAAGAGACTTGCACTGCAGTTTGGTGTTGCAGAAAATCAATGCCGATGCAGGCTTATATGCATCTAAAATCTGAGCCGCAACAGCGGGCTTCCAATCCCACCCGGACTCGTAAAAATATTGGCGAATAACGTTTTCTTCGTGCTCAACATCCACCTCCACCCGGTGCGCGTTTTTCTGAAACCGCGTGCTCAGTTCAAGGATCGGCTTTGGAAATGTAGCCGAAAAAAGAAGGGTCTGGCGATGCTTTGGAACATAACCCATGATCACTTCAATGCTGTCGGCAAAGCCAATATCCAGCATTCGGTCCGCCTCATCCAGAACAAGGGTGGTGACATTATCAAGGTTCATTGTTCCGCGCTTTAAATGCTGTTCAATGCGCCCGGGAGTTCCCACCACAATATGTCCCTGATGCTCCAGAGAGATCTGCTGGGGCAGGAAGGGCACCCCGCCGCAGATGGTTACAATCTTGATATTGTGTTTGAACCGGGCTATGCGCCGCAGCTCACCGGCCACCTGCTCTGCCAGCTCGCGGGTGGGGCACATCACCAGGGCCTGTACCCTGAAGCGCTTCACATTCAGATTGTGCAGCAAGCCGATGCCAAAAGCTGCGGTCTTCCCGCTTCCTGTCTTGGCCTGGGCCAGCAGGTCCTCCCCTTTAAGCACATGGGGCAAACTCTCCGCCTGGACCGGAGTCATCTCCTGGTATCCCAGGGTCTCCAGATTTTCGATCATTGGTTTGGTTAATGGTAACGCGGTAAAAGCACTCATGAAACCCTTTTTTTATTGAGTTTGTTTATTTTTATCCAGCTGCTTCAAGTGATATAGCTGGATAAAAAGGAGTAAGATTCAGCTCATAACGGGTACTTTTTAATTTGCCCGTTTTTGAGAAAATTCCAGCTTGTTGGGCATGTTCGCTTTCTCATTTCATCTGCCATGTATCATTCTTTTCCAGAACTGATCTCGGTCCGGCGCCGTCGAGCCAGTCTTTTGCAGAGGAATCGTTGAGCAGATACGAATCCCAGAAG